>VGHA01000005.1 GCA_016868375.1 Betaproteobacteria bacterium
CGGCTCAACTTTGAATTGTACCCTGCCTTCAGGCGGCAGCGGGTTGGTCGAGTTCGAAGGCCTTGTGCAGCGCCCGAACCGCAAGTTCCATGTACTTGTCTTCAATGACCACCGAGATCTTGATTTCGGAGGTGGAGATCATCTGGATGTTGATGCCTTCCTGCGACAGCGTGCGGAACATGAGGCTGGCGATACCCACATGCGAGCGCATGCCAATGCCCACCACTGAAACCTTGGCAATCTTGGGGTCCCCCACGATGTCGCCGGCCTGAATGCGCGATTTCACCGTGTCGTTCAGAACAGCGATGGCCTTTTGATATTCGTTGCGATGCACCGTAAACGAGAAGTCGGTGTTGCCACCCACGCTCGCGTTCTGAATGATCATGTCAACGTCAATATTGGCCTCGGCCACCGGACCCAGGATCTGGTAGGCGATGCCCGGCCGGTCGGGAACATTGGTAACTGTGATCTTGGCTTCGTCGCGGTTGAACGCAATACCGGAAATGACCGCCTTCTCCATCTGTTCGTCTTCCTCAAATGTGATCAGGGTGCCCGACTCGGCTTCAGTGGCCAGATCGATGTCGGGCGGCGTGAGGCTGGATAGCACGCGCGTTTTTACCCGGTACTTGCCTGCAAATTCCACCGACCGAATCTGCAGCACCTTCGAACCCAGGCTGGCCATTTCGAGCATTTCCTCGAACGTGACACGAGCCAGGCGCCTGGCCTCGGGCACGATGCGCGGGTCAGTGGTGTAGACGCCATCAACGTCGGTGTAAATAAGGCACTCGGCCGCCTGCAAGGCCGCGGCAACCGCGACCGCCGAGGTGTCGGAACCGCCCCGTCCCAAGGTGGTGATGTTGCCGTTTGAATCAACGCCCTGAAAGCCGGTAATGATGACCACCCGGCCCGCCGCCAGATCGGCACGCACGCGCGCATCGTCGATTGATTCAATGCGCGCCTTGGTAAACGCATCATCGGTGCGAACAGGAACCTGCCAGCCCGCATAACTGACCGCAGGCACGCCAATGGCGTTCAGGGCCATGGACAGAAGACCCACCGAGACCTGCTCGCCGGTGGACGCAACCATGTCGAGCTCGCGCGGGTCGGGCTGCGCCTGAATCTCTTTGGCGAGCGCGATCAGCCGATTGGTTTCGCCCGACATGGCAGAGGGCACCACCACCATTTGATGCCCCGCCGCGTGCCACTTGGCAACCCGCTGCGCAACGTTCTTGATGCGCTCGACCGAGCCCATCGACGTGCCGCCGTACTTGTGAACAATTAAGGCCATGAAAGAAGCGACGCAAGGCCGCGTAACTGACGCAAAGCCTTTAATTATAGGATAAAAGCCAGTCCGACCGAGGGTCTTCCACGGCTGCCACGCGCACCGATATCGCTACGTTTGAACCCGCCTTGCCCACGCTCTGACCCACCGGTAGGTCCACCTCACCCAGCCCCGCCACGCCCACCGACATGCCGCCCACCAGCAGCTCGGGCAGCCAGCTGCGAAGCCAGGGCGGCACGCCCAGTTCCTGCCAGCGCTTACGCACTTCGCGCGAACGCGCCCTGGGGGCAGGCCTGACGCGCAACCGAGCCGATGCTGCGCGAAGCTCAATGGGTGCCTGCTCGAGCAGGGCGCGATCGACCAGAAACGCGGAACCCGCCGCTGGCACCGACCCTATTGAAAGTTGAAGACCCCATTGCTGCACATCCAGCATCGACTGCCCTGCCCACTGCCCGCTCCATCGATCGGGCGATGGACGATCCGGGCGCAGCCACGCCTCGGGCGACAAGGCCTGCAACCGATCGCGATACCGCACCACACACCAGCCCGCATGAAGCCAGAGCGCATGCGGCGACTGCGACGCGAACACCTGATCGAGCAAGGCAGACAATCGGGCCTGCGACGGCACGGGCGCCCCACAGCGCCGCAACCAGTGCCGCACCGCGTTGGCCTGGCGCGCGCGCGGAAGGCCCGCCAACGCAGAGGCCATCAATCGGCCCCCCGCATGCCTGGCCGACACCAGATCGATTTGCGCAAGCTCGTCCGCAAGCTCGGCCGCCTCCGCGATCAGACTGGCACTGCGCGCGGCATTGGCAACAAAGGCTGGCGCCACCTCGACCAGGGCGGGCATCACCCGCGCACGCAGCGCAGAACGAAGCAGCGTGGGATCGTCGTTCATGGGATCCTGAATGACACCCAGCGCATGCCGCGCGCAGTAATCAGCCAGGCTTGCGCGCGACAGCGGCAACAACGGCCTGATCAGCCGCACGCCCTCGCGATGCGTATCGGGCTGCATGCCCGACAAGCCGTCCGGGCCGCTGCCGCGGGCAAGGCCAATCAGCAAGGTTTCGGCCTGATCGTCAGCATGATGTGCGGTAAGCACCGCCGCTGCGCCAAACTGATTCGCGCAGGCCACCAGCGAACGATAGCGATGGTCTCGCGCCCACGCCTCGACCGATTCGCCGCGTGCCGGACGACCAGTCAAGCGCCGCAGATCATTACGCACACCGAGCTGCCGGGCAGCGGCGGCGCAGTGCTCTGCAAACGCATCGGCCGCTGGCTGCAACCCGTGGTGCACATGACAGGCGACCAACTGCTCGTGGGGCCAGACCTGCGCACAGGCGTGGAGCAGAGCTGTGGAATCAGCACCGCCGCTGGTGGCCACCACCAGTGTTGCGCCTGACGGCAGCGCCGCAAGCGCATCGCGAACCGCCTGGACGACCGGATCTTGAGGAGTCATCGGGCCAGTCGCACTTAGCTGGGCCGCAGTTCCTTGAACTTGCCGTAGGCGAGGATACGATCGTGCCGCTGGCGAAGCAGTGTCTTGACATCGATGGACTGCAGCTGGCGCAGCGCATCAGAGATGGCACGACGCAGCAGCTGCGCCATTTGCTGCGGATCGCGATGCGCGCCGCCCAGCGGCTCGCTGACGATTCGATCGATGAGGCCAAGCGCTTTCAGGCGATGCGCGGTAATGCCCAGTGTCTCGGCTGCATCAGGCGCTTTCTCGGCGCTTTTCCAGAGAATGGCCGCGCACCCTTCAGGCGAAATGACCGAATAGATGCCGTACTGAAGCATGAGCACGGTGTCGCCCACCGCAATGGCCAGCGCACCGCCCGAGCCGCCCTCGCCGATGATGGTGGTGACGATGGGCACGCGCAGCGCAGCCATTTCGATGAGATTGCGGCCAATCGCTTCAGACTGGTTGCGCTCTTCGGCGCCAATGCCAGGAAACGCGCCAGGCGTGTCCACGAAAGTAAGCACCGGGATTTCAAACTTTTCGGCAAGTTTCATCAGCCGCAGCGCCTTTCGGTATCCCTCGGGGCGAGGCATGCCGAAGTTTCGGTAGCCGCGCTCGCGTGTATCGCGGCCCTTCTGATGGCCGATCACCATGACCGGCTGACCATTGAATCGGGCAAGACCGCCCACAATGGCCGGGTCATCGCCATACGCGCGGTCGCCATGCAGCTGATGAAAGTCGGTGCAAAGCGCAGCAATGTAGTCAAGCGTGTAGGGCCGCTGCGGATGTCTGGCTACCAGGGCCACCTGCCAGGGCGTGAGCTTGGCGTAGGTGTCTTTGAGCAGCGACTGGCTTTTTTTCTTGAGGTTATCGACTTCCTCGGCGATGTCGATCGCCGAGTCTTCCTGCGCAAACCGCAGTGCCTCGATCTTCTGCTCGAGATCGGCGATCGACGCCTCGAAATCAAGAAAGGTTGTTTTCATCAGTACTCCACCGGCAACGGATCAAGGCTGCGCCACAGATACCAGGTGGCCACCGTGCGCCAGGGCCGCCAGCGTTCGCCAAACTGGCTGGCGTGCGCCCGGCTGACCTTCTCGCCGTCGCCATAGGCACGGCCAATTCCGCGCAACAGCCCGATGTCATCAACGGGATACACGTCGGGGCGGAGCAGATTAAAGATCAGAAACATCTCGGCTGTCCAGCGCCCGATTCCACGCACCGCGGTGAGCTCGGCAATGATGGCCTCGTCGGGCAGCTGCGGCCAGCGCTTGGGATCGACACGCCGCTGCACAAACCCGCCAGCAAGATCACGAATGTATTCGGCCTTCCGCTCGGACAAACCGCAGCCCCGAAGCGTGGTCATTCGCATGCGCGACACGCGAAGTGGCTCAACCGTGCGCGCCGCGCGTGCGAAGCGATCCCAGACCGTTTGCGCGGCCTTCACTGAAATTTGTTGTCCCACCACCGAGCGCGCGAGCGTAACGAACGGATCACCGCGGGATACCAGATGCACAGCGCCCGCGGACTGAATGATGCCGCCCATGACCGGGTCAATGTGCGAGAGCTCGCGGCAGGCCTGATCCCAGTAAACCGGCTTCACGCGCAACGCCAGCTGGTGCCCGCCGGCGTGTCTTCCAGCACGATTGCCTGGGCCAGGAGTTCAGCCCGGATGCGATCGGCGTCCTGAAAGCGCTTGGCCTTTTTCGCGGCTGCGCGCTCGGCAATGAGCGCTTCGATTCGTGCAGTGTCGGGGCTGCCAGTTGACTGATTGGCTTCCGAGCCCGCGAGACCGCTTTGCCGCACGGCCTGTGGCGCACGCCCCAGCAGGCCCAGCACCGAGGCCAATGCCCGCAGTTGCTCGCGTGCGCCCGCTACGCCACGGTTTGCATCGGCCGCCAACTCAAACAGCACCGACATCGCCACCGGCGTGTTGAAGTCGTCATCCATGGCCTCGCGAAAACGCGCGCAGGCGATATCAGACCAGTTGATGGAGGCCACCTGCAGCGGCTGGGCGCCATCACCCAACGCGCCATAGAGTCGAAGCAAGGACTGGCGCGCGTCTTCGAGATGTGCATCGGAGTAGTTGAGCGGGCTACGGTAATGCGCCCGCAAAATGAACAGGCGAATGACCTCGGCATCAAACTTCTTCAGCACCTCGCGGATGGTGAAGAAATTGCCAAGCGACTTCGACATTTTTTCGTCATCAACGCGCACAAAGCCGTTGTGCATCCAGTAGCGCACGAACTGATCGTTAAGCGCGCCCTCACTTTGAGCGATCTCGTTCTCGTGATGCGGAAACTGCAGGTCGGCGCCGCCACCATGAATGTCAATGGTGTTGCCGAGCAGTGAAGTGGCCATGGCCGAGCATTCAATATGCCAGCCGGGTCGGCCATCACCGTGTGTCGAAGGCCAGCGCGCCTCGGCGGGTTCATCGGGCTTGGCCGCTTTCCAGAGAACGAAATCAAGCGGATCCTGCTTGGCGCTGTCAACGGCCACGCGTTCGCCGGCCCGCAGGTCATCGAGTGACTTGCCCGACAGTCGGCCATACGCCGCAAAGCGCCGCACTGCGAAATTGACGTCGCCATCGGCCGCGCGATAGGCCAGACCCTTGCCCTCGAGCAGATCGATCAGGCCAAGCATCTGAGGCACGTAGTCGGTGGCCCGGGGCTCGTGATCGGGCCGCTGAACGCCCAGCGCATCGGCGTCTTCGTGCATGGCGGCAATGAAGCGGCCGGTAAGCGCGTGAATGGTTTCGTTGTTGTCAACCGCCCGGCGGATGATCTTGTCTTCGATGTCGGTGATGTTGCGAACGTAAGTGACCGCATAGCCGCTTTGCCGCAGCCAGCGTTGAACGGCGTCAAACACCACCATGACACGGGCATGGCCGACATGACAGAAATCGTAGACCGTCATGCCGCAGACGTACATGCGCACCCGACCGGGCTCGAGCGGGACGAAATCTTCCTTGGCGCGGCTGAGAGTGTTGAAAACGCGGAGCATCGGGATTTTCGGGCGGAACCCCTTTTGGCGGGGCTCGAAAACAGGCGAACGTTCGCCCGTTGATAGAATGCTGCGATGCATTCGAGTATAGCACCGGGGCCCTGTCTGCCCTCGAGCGAAGCCGCCTGGCTGGGTTGGCTGCGGCGAGCCTTGCGTGGGGCGTCGTCAGCCCTGGCACTGGCCGGGGCGCTGGTATGCCTTGCCGGCACGCTGCCACCCTTCCTGACACAGGCGCAGGCGCAGGCACAGGCGCAGCCGCTGCCCTCGCCACTGTCGCCCGCCTGGTCTGATCCGCGCGCAGCCTCCACCGCGCTTGAGCAGGCCCGTCGCCTCTATGCCGAAGGCCAGCGCGACTCGGCAATGAAGGTGGTTGATACCGCGCTTCAGAACGCACCGCGCGATGCAGCGCTTCGCTTTACCCGTGCAGTGATGCTCGCCGACGCGGGTCGGTTTGACGAAGCGCTGCAGGGATTCACCGAGCTTACGCAGGAATTTCCCGAGCTGCCTGAGCCGCATAACAATCTCGCCACGCTGTACGCTGCACGCGGCGAACTTGATCAGGCGCGTACGGCGCTTGATAACGCGGTGCGCGCGCTGCCGTCTTATGCGCTTGCTTGGGAGAATCTGGGCGATGTGCACCTGCGCATTGCCGAGCGGGCCTGGGCGCGTGCCGCCTCACTCGATACCGGGTCTGCCGCACAGGGCAAACTCAAGCTCGCTCGCGAGTTGATTGATCGCGTTTCGCCAACCGGCGCACGACCTGCGTCGGTCAATCTGCCTGGCAGGCGTCCGTAACCGGACAACGGCCAATCCACCCCCTCCACTGCCTCCGAGGACTCCGATGCTGTTCAGAAAACTTCCGCTGATTGCCGCCCTGCTGATGACGATGGCCATGACCGACGAGGGCGCAGCCGCGGGCTCACCGCAGGTGCTCATGAAAACCTCGATGGGCGAGGTGGTCATTGAGCTCTATCCCGACAAGGCGCCCAAGACCGTCGACAACTTTCTGAAGTACGTGAAAAGCGGCTTCTACACCGACACCGTTTTCCACCGCGTGATCAACGGCTTCATGGTTCAGGGCGGCGGCTATCCGAAGTCGATGTACCAGGGCGACATGGGACGCAAGGAAACATTTCCCCCCATCGAACTCGAATCCAAGAATGGTCTGAAGAACGACACCGGCTGGCTCGCGATGGCGCGCACGTCCGTCCCCAACTCGGCCACGTCGCAGTTCTTCATCAACGTTGTCGACAACGACATGCTCAATCACCCGAAACCTGACGGACACGGCTATGCGGTGTTCGGCAAAGTGATCAAGGGCATGGAAGTGGTGAACGCCATCAAGGGTGTGAAAACCACTCGGATGGGCCCGATGGCAGACGTTCCGGCCGAACCGGTGGTCATTCAATCGATTACGGTGGTTGGCGCCAAGTAAGTGAGCGCCGCTGCGCGGCTCAATGTGACCGCAGGCGAAGTTGCCCTCTTCGCCTCGGACATGCATCTGGGCGATCACGACCCGGACACCGCCGCGCAGTTTTTTCAGGCACTGGACGCGCAGTCAGCGTCCATCACCCATCTGTTTCTGCTGGGCGATATCTTCGAGGCCTGGGTTGGCGACGATCAGCCCGACCTGGTTGCCGCGCAGCTTGGCGAACGGCTCCTGCGGCTCTCGCAACGCGGTGTTCGGATTGCGCTGATGCGCGGCAATCGCGACTTCCTGCTGGGCAGCGCGTCGGTGGGTCAAACCTGGCCTGAGCGTCACGGCGCGTTACTGCTTGACGACCCCACGGTCATTCAGTTGTTCGAGCGTCTGGTACTGCTCTCGCACGGTGATGCGTGGTGCACCGATGACCATGCTTACCAACGCTTTCGCGCTGAAGTTCGAACCCCCGTCTGGCAGCAGACGTTTCTCGCGCGGCCGCTCGCTGAGCGGCTGGCAATCGCGCGCGAGATGCGCGCCCAAAGCGAGCGCAACAAGCAGAGCCAGGACGTTGGCGATGTGAATCTGGAGGCCGTTCGCGAGGCGCTTCGGAGCGCAGGCGTGCGCCATGTGATTCATGGGCATACGCACCGGCCGGGACGGTATGCGTTGGGTGACGGGTTGGAGCGTTGGGTGCTGCCGGATTGGCTGGCGGCGCAGGGGCGCGGCGAGCTATTAAAGGTGGATGCGCTCAGTCCACCATCCGGTTAAGCGTTTTCGCATCCAGCGGGCTCGATTCCCCGCGCGCAACATTGCTGCCTAGCCCCGCAAGCGCCTGCTGCAAGGCTTCAATCTGGCGGTCCTGGTCGGCCACATGATCAATCAACCTGTGCAGCGCAATGACCAGTGGGTCATCGGCTGACTGCGTGACTGCGTAGGCGGAAAAGCCCATCTTCGCGGCCTGGGCCTCGCGCCGCTGGGCCTCTTCGCTTTCAATGACCCGAGCGGGAATGCCCACGGCGGTCGCGCCCGGGGGCACCTCTTTGACCACCACAGAATTGGAGCCGATGCGAGCGCCCTCGCCCACCGTGAACGGCCCCAGCACCTTTGCCCCCGCCCCCACCACAACACCGGGGGCGAGCGTGGGATGGCGCTTGGAGCCTCGAACGAGCGAGGTGCCGCCCAAGGTCACGCCCTGATAGATCGTGCAGTCATCGCCGATTTCCGCGGTCTCGCCAATGACCACGCCCATGCCATGATCGATGAACACCCGACGACCAATGGTGGCACCAGGATGAATTTCGATGCCGGTCAGGAATCGGCTGAGATGCGACACAGAACGCGCAGCGGTCGTCCAACGCACCCGCCACAATCGGTTGGCAAGGCGATGCAGCACCAGCGCATGAATACCCGGATAACACAGGCATACCTCGAGCGTTGAACGCGCAGCAGGGTCGCGCTCCCTTACCGCGGCGATATCGTCGCGCAGTCGCTCGAACATGATCAGTGCTCCCGGGGCCAGGTCAGGTCAGATGCCGCCTTGCGAATGGGAAACGGCATTCTTCAAGGGGCGTGAGTTTAGGCGCAGTCAGGAAACCCTACTGCCTCAGGGTTCGCGCCGGGCCTTCTCGAGAAGCGCCACCTGCCGATCAATCTGGGTGCAGATACCACGCAGAATATCCACCTCTTCCACCTCCAGCCGCGTGCGCGACAGCAGGCGGCGCAGCCGAGGCATCAGTTTTTTCGGATGACGCGGGTCGATGAATGCGATGGCCACCATGGAACGCTCAAGATGCTCGAAGACGCGCTCCACCGCCTCGTGCGAGGCGTAGCGGCCCTGCCAGGGCAGATCGGGTTCGATGGGCGTCGAAGCCTCGCACGACAACGCGTAGGCGAGCACCTGCACGGATTGCGCAAGATTAAGCGACCCGTAGCCTGGCGCAGTGGGAATCGAGACCACGGCCTGGCAGCGCCCCACCGATTCAATCGATAACCCGGTGCGCTCGGGGCCAAACACAAATGCCACCTGATGGCTGGGGTCGCGCGACAGCTCCTGCAGTGCCTCGCGAGCGAGGACGGCAGGCGGCTGAGGCGTTGCGCCAAATTCTCTGGAGGCCGCGCTGACCGCAATCGCAAACGACACAGGCGCCAGCGCATCCTCAAGCGTGGGAACCACCTTCGCGTGGGCAAGCACCTGGGTTGCGTTGCTTGCGAAGGCGAGCGCGTCGGGGTTCGACAGCACGTCGGGAAAGCGCGGATCCACCAGCACCAGCTGCTCGAGTCCCATTACCCGCATGGCGCGTGCGGTAGCCCCGACATTGCCCGGATGGCTGGGCTGAACCAGCACAAAACGGATTTTTGAAAACGCTTCCGGTGGATCGAACTGCAGTCCGTGCATCGGGTTCCCTTAAAATAACGAATTTCGGGACGCGTTCATGCATCCGATGCTCAACACAGCGGTTCGGGCCGCTCGGCAGGCCGGCCGTATCATCAACCGGGCCAGCCTCGACCTTGACACGCTGGCGGTGGCCCGCAAACAGCGCAACGATTTCGTGACCGAAGTCGATCGCGCATCAGAAGAAGCCATCATCGAGGTACTTCGCACCGCGTACCCAAGTCATTCTATCCTCGCCGAAGAGTCAGGCCACGACCCCAAAGGCAACAAAGGGCATCCGCGCGAAGCCGAAAACATCTGGATCATCGATCCGCTGGATGGCACCACCAACTTCATCCACGGCTTTCCGCAGTACGCCGTGTCCATTGCGCTCATGCAGAAGGGCGTGGTCACCCAGGCTGTGGTGTACGACCCGTCGCGCGACGAACTGTTCACCGCCACCCGAGGGCGCGGCGCCTACCTGAACGGGCGGCGAATCCGGGTCTCCAAGCGCCTGCGGATCGAAGAGTCGCTGATTGGTACGGGCTTTCCCTTCCGAAAACTCGACATGCTCGATGGCTACCTCGCGATGATGCGGGTGGTGATGGAGCGCGCGGCGGGTCTGCGCCGGCCAGGCGCGGCAGCCCTGGACCTCGCCTATGTCGCAGCGGGGCGGCTCGACGGTTTCTTCGAGTTGGGGCTTGCGCCCTGGGATGCCGCGGCAGGAAGCCTGCTGATCACCGAAGCGGGCGGCATGGTGGGCAACTTCGGCGCCGAAGGCGATTACCTGTTTTCCGAGCAGATCGTGGCCGGCACACCGAAGGTGTTTGCCAACCTGATCGCGCTGCTGCACCGCCACGTCGTTGCCGCCGAGGTAGCCGTGACGGCGGCAGCAGCCAAACCCGCGGCCACGGCGGCTGCAGCACCTGCCGCTGAGCGTCCAACCGACGATGCAAGGCGCGACCCCAACCGCCGCGCCATTCGACCGATTCGTAAGCGCGCCGACGCCGAATCAGGCGGCGGGCAAAGCGCCTAAGCGAATCCACCACTGCCTGAACGACTCAACCAGCGGTCGCTCCACCCGAAGCTCGATCAGGCGAAGCGTCGGGTCGGTGGTGGCGCCCTCAATGCCCGCATCAAACAGGACCGCTGCGAAGGGGCCGAAGCGGGTGGCGATACAGGCCCCATCAAGTACCTCGGTGCCCACCGGCCCAGCGCGTTCAAACAGGTCGCGCAATGCGGACTCAGGCCCGCTCAGTAAAAGCACGCCCCACGCATCACTGATCACAGTCACCATGGCGTTCACGGCGGCGCATGCGAGGTTGAGCTGCTGCTGAATTGCATGCTCGTGATCAGCGGGGCCATCGATCAGCCAGACACCAGGCGCAGTGGACCACCACCGTACCTTGCCCCCTGAATGAAGTTTCAGCGGCGCTGAGCGCCACGGAACGCCCAGCGCCTCGCCAATCCAGCGGCTGTCCGAGGCCGGGTTCATTCGCACCGACAGCAATGCCCGCGCGGCAGGCGTCTCGAGGCGAACTGTTCCACCTTCGCAGCGCACCGCACGGCCGGCAAGCGCGTCGGATTCAGCCACGCATCCTCCCACCCTGTGTGTCGTAAAAGATTGGAGCGACCACCCGCGCTGCGCGCAGCACAAGGCCTTTGACCAGGGCCTCGGGCGGCACCGCATCGCCCGGTGCGCCCGCCTGCGGCAGACTGCCGCTGACACGAAGCGGCTGCGACTGCGTCACCTGCAAGGTTTCACCGATTTTCGCGCGACCGTCCTCGATCAGGGCCAGTGCGATGGGGCGGCCTGCAGCCTCGCTCTGTACGCTTGCGGTCACCAGTCCAATGGACCGACACTGCCCTGCAACCAGCCGTGCCTTGCTGGCCAACACCTGAGCGCCCTCCTCGAAGGGTCGACCTTCGTCCAGGCACTCCAGGCCCACCAGCTGCCGACGGCCCGCTGGCATCAACCGATCACGCTCCAGCGAGCGGCGACCAATAAACTCGGGCTTGTCCCAGTGCACCGCCCAGCCCATGCCGAGGTCCTCGGGGTTGGTGTCGCCATCGACTTCGTGACCCAATGAGATGAATCCCTTTTCAATGCGCAGTACGTGGTTGGCTTCCGAGCCCACCGGCTCAATGCCGAGATCGGCACCGGCCGCCATGACCGCTTTCCACAACGCAAGGCCGCGCGAGGCGGGCACGCAGATTTCGTAGCTGAGTTCGCCGGTAAAGCTCACCCGGAAAACGCGCGCGTCGATGCCGGCCACGGTGAATGACTGCCAGCGCATGAAGCCGAAAGTCGCTGCGGATAAGCCTGCCCGAGCATTGGGTTCGAGCAGCCTCGAGAAAAGCTCGCGCGCCCGTGGTCCGCAGATGACGATATCGGCCCAGTGCGATCCGACCGGTTCGATCATGACCTGAAGCCGCCCGCCAAACAGCCATTGACGCGCGTACTCGAGCCAGCTCGCCATTGCATCCGCATTGCCGGCGGTACTGCTCAGCCAATACCGCGCTGTATCCAGCCGGAACACCGTGCCATCGTCAAAAATGCGGCCATCGTCCCGCAAGGCAAGCGCATAACGGCCGCGCCCCGGCAGCAGATCAGAGACCCGGCAGGCGAGCACATGCTCAAGAAACGCCGCCGTATCCGGCCCGCCAATTTCGAACTTGCCTAGTGGCGTGCTGTCATACACACCTACTGCCTGACGAACCGCGCGGCACTCGCGGCGAACCGCGTCATCCATGGATTCGCCAGCGCGCGGGTAATAGCCTGGCCGTCTCCAGTTGGCGCCCGATTCATAGAGCACCGCACCGTGGTCGCGATGCCAACCCGTGACCGGCGTCTCGCGCGTGGGCCGAATCAGCGGCCCGGGATCACTGCCCGCCAGCGTTCCGAACGCGACCGGCGCGAAGGGCGGTCGGGCGCGGGTGGGTGGTAACGATTCAGGATCACGGCCCTCGAGTTCGGCAAGGCGCAGAAGGCCATCGACCCCTGCCGACCGGCCCTGATCGGGCCCCATGCCAAGCGTGGTGTAGCGCTTAAGCAGTTCGGTTGCCGTGTAGCCCTCGCGCGCGGCCAGCATGATGTCGGACACGGTGACATCGCCGGCCAGGTCAACAAACACCCGGTCGGGTGCAAGCGCCGCCTGCGCCGCGCGATTCGAATGGGTAGGCGACGAGGGCCTGGCTGTCGGTGGCGTTGCGGCGGACGGGCTGCCAGCCAGCCGCTGAAGGAGCGTATCGGCCGCCTGCCGACCGCTCGCGACGCAGTCATCGGTGGACACTGCCCCGGCCGCCGCGCCGGCCAGCACCGGCGTCTGCTCACTTGCTTCGCCACGAAGCGCATCCCGCGTGCGGTCATACCGGGCAACGCCCCCGGCCTGAACATAGAGTTGCAGCGCGGGGTTCCATCCCCCTGATATCGCCAGGCAGTCGCAGGGCAACATCTCAGTGGATCCCCCGGCATTCACCGCCACCTCAGACAGGCCATGCCGCCCGCCCCGCGCCCGCAGCAAGTGGCCTTCGATCAGTGCAACGCCACGACTGCGCGCGGCCTCAACGAGCGAGGCTGGCGCTGCCGCGAGCGTCGGCGATACGATGGCCAAGACCGTCATCCCGGCATCCTGCGCCTCCCAGGCGAGCGACCAGTCGGTAGCGTCCCGCGTGGCAAGCACCATCTGCCGACCCGGGGCCACCGCGTGACGATGCAGCGCGGATCGCACCGCACTGGCCATCATCACACCCGGCACATCATTGTTTTCGAATGGCAGACCGCGCTCGAAGGCACCGGTGGCGAGGCACACCGCCTTGACCCGCATCATCCACAGGCACTCTCGCGCCCAGCCATCGCGCTCCAGCGCAAGCGCCTGGCCATGATCATGCAGACCCAATACCACCGTGCTGCGCAATCGACGCAGAGTCGGTTCAGCACCCCAGCGATCGGCCTCGCGACGAATCGCATCGATCGCCGCACGATCAGCGCTCTCAGCGCTCGCGCCCAGGATCCCGCCAGGGCGGCTGCGGTCATCGGCCCAGATGACGGAGCACCCTGCAGCAAGCAGCCGCGCCACGGCTGCCGACCCGGCTGGGCCTGCGCCCACCACCAGCACATCGGCCTGCGCATGACGTCGCTCGACCACGGGGCCACCGGCACGGCGCGGCGCGCGCCCCAACCCGGCGGCTCGCCGGATCAGCGATTCATAGAGCGGCCAGGCGCGACCGGGCCACTTGAAGGTCTTGTAGTAAAACCCCGCCGGGAGCAGCGCGTGCAGCCAGTTGGCGAGCGCCCCCACGTCCCACTCGATGTTGGGCCAGCCGTGCATGCCGCGCGCCACGAGCCCCTCGGCCAATGGTGCCCGCGTGGCAAGCAGATTGGGTTCTTCCCAGGGCTCGAGCAGCTGCACAAACGCGTTCGGGTCATCCCAGCCCTCAGCGCGTAGGCCCCGACGCCGATGCAGCTTGAAGCTGCGCGCCACGGTGCGAATGCCGTTGGCGAGCAGGGCCGAGGCCAGCGTATCGCCCTCGAAGCCCTGGAGCACCCGGTCATCGAACCTGAATTGAAGCGGCCGCGACCGATCAATATCGGTACCGCCCTGATTCAGCCTGAAGCATCCGCCCTCCATCATTGGGGCGCTCCGGCAAACCGGATCGCGCCCACCTGATGCGTCACGGTGTTGCGCTCGACCAGCAACCACTGGCGGCATCCGGATGCATGCCACCAGAGCTCGACACTCCATCCCGCAGGGTTGCTGCGCTGGTAAAGCACCTCCGCCCAGGCCGCTTCATCCAGCTCAGCAGGATTAGCCGGGCGTGCCGTTGCATCACCGGCGCACTGAAACTCGGTTTCCGGACGATCGCCGCAAAAGGGGCATTGAAGTCTGAGCATCGTATGACGCGAGTCGGTCAAAAGCGGTTCGAGGCGCTGGCTGTTTCAAACAGCAGGCGTCCCGTGCGAAAGCGCGCCAGTGAAAACGGGCGGATCCAGTCATCGGGTTCGTCCGTTGCGATCAGGCGCGCGAAACTGCGCCCGCCAGCAGGAATTGATTTGAAGCCACCCGACCCCCATCCCGTGCTGACGAACAGTCCCTTGACCGGCGTATCGGACACGATGGGGGTGGTGTCGATCGACAGGTCAATTGCGCCCGCCCACTGGCGGAGCAGCTTGATCCTTGCAAACGAAGGAAAGAGTTCAAGCATCGAGGCCACCGTGTCGAGCACCACCTGCGGCGTTCCCCGCTGGGCGTACGACCCATAGCCGTCGGCCCCGCCGCCAATCACAAGTTCGCCTTTGTCGGACTGGCTGAGATACACCGCGAGCGCTGGGGCGGTAACAACCACATCGAGAACAGGCTTAAGCGGCTCGGATACGAACGCCTGCAGCGCGACGGTTTCAATGGGAAGCTTGAGACCGGCCAGCGCAGCGAGCCGGCCCGAATTGCCGGCGACCGCGAGACCGACGCGCGAGGTCACGATATTGCCTCGCGAAGTACGAACGCCGCGAACCCCGCCCTCGGCACAATCAATGCCCGTGACTTCGCAGCCCTCGACAATGTCCACGCCGGCATCGCTGGCCGCGCGCGCGTAGCCCCAGGCCACCGCATCATGACGCACCGTACCGGCACGTCCCTGCCAGGCCCCGCCCAGAATCGGCAGCCGCATGGCCGGATCGCGGTTGAGCATCGGCAGCATTCGATAGCACTGATCGACGGTCAGCAGCTCATAGTCGGCCCCCACCATGCGCATCGTGTGCAGGCGCCGCCTGGAGTCGCGCAGCTTGCCCCAGGTTTGCAGCAGTTCGATCTGCCCCCGGTGGCTCACCATCAGGTTGAAGTCGAGCCGCGCCGACAGGTCGGTCCAGAGCCTGAGGTTTTCGTCCTGAAACCGGATGGCCTGCTCGCGAAGATAATTCGAGCGAATGACCGTGGTGTTTCGGCCAGTGTTGCCCGACCCGATCCAGCCCCGCTCAAGCACCGCCACCCGCAGGCCGTGTTCGCGTGCGAGATGCCAGGCGGTAGCAAGTCCGTGCCCCCCACCGCCCACCATGACCGCGTCATAAACCGGCGACGGCTCGGCCGCCTTCCAGGCGCGCGGCCACCCCGAATGGCCACGCAGGGCTTGGCTGATCAGATTGAAGATCGAGTAACGCATCGCGCCGCAGTGTAGCCGCAGATCCCCGTGGCGGATGCGCGCATGGCTGGCGGGGTGAGGGTTTGCTGCTAACATCCCGCGACTCAACTTACCGACGAGGTTCCCCTTATGAAAGCCTTCCGGATTCTGGTCGCGCTTGCCGCCACCAGCCTCGCATTGTTTTCCGCGCCCAGTCAGGCGCAGGCGCCGGGCAAGTCGCGGCTGCAGACCGTGCTCGAGCGCGGCACGGTGCGCGTGGGCACCACCGGCGATTTCAACCCGATGTCCATTCGCGACCCGGCCACCAACAGCTATCGCGGCTTCGACATCGAAGCCATGGAGCAGTTCGCCAAGGACCTGGGCGTGAAAATCGAATGGGTCCCGGCAGAGTGGGCCACGCTGGTGGCGGGCATTACCGCTAACCGTTATGACATCTTCTCGGGCGCGTCGCTCAACATGGCGCGGGCCAAAACCGTTGCGTTCTCCGACCCCTACACCGAGGCGGGCACAGTGCCGCTGGTGCAGAAGTCTGACGCAGCCAAGTACAAGGGCTGGGCAGATCTGAACCAGTCGGGCACGGTGGTGGCAGTCCTGCTTGGCACCGTGTTTGAAGAGCAGGCCAAGGCCCACTTCCCGCAGGCCCGGGTGCGCTCGGTTGAGAAGCCCGCCACCGGCTACCAAGAAGTTCTGGCGGGCCGCGCGCAAGCCACCATCACCAGCAACGTCGAAGCGGCCACGCTGGTCAAGCAGTTCCCGAATCTGACGATCGTGGGCGGCGCCGAGCTGCGCAACAAGCGTCCGTTTGCATATCCGCTGCCGCAGGGCGATGCGGTGTGGACCACCTACGTGAACAACTGGATCGCACTCAAGAAGTCCGAGGGCTTTTTCAAGGCTCTTGAAGCCAAGTGGCTCGGCGGGCAGTAATCCTCGCCAGCTGCGCAGTCCTGCCGCTTCTTCTGCTGGCAGGCTGCGCATCCAACTCTGGGGGCTACACCTGGGGTTGGTACATCTTCAATCCGTTGTCGGCCAAAGGACTGGGCAACATCCAGTTCATGGCCGCCGGATTGGGTCTTACCGTGGCGCTGGCCGTCTGCGCCATCGTGCTGTCGGTGGCCATCGGTGTCACGATGGCCCTGGCAGGCATGTCATCGTCGCGACTGCTTCGAGGCAGCGCGCGAACCTACGTCGAGTGCCTGCGGTCCATTCCGCTGCTGGTCCTGCTGTTGTGGGTTTATTACGGCTTGCCTGTCATCACCGGCTTGCAGTTCACTGCTTTCACCGCAGGCGTGTTGTCGCTCGCACTGTCTGATTCCGCATTCGAAGCCGAAGTTTTCAGGGCTGGCATCCAGTCGGTGGCCAAGGGCCAGCGCGAGGCAGCGCGGTCGCTGGGGCTATCCAGTTGGAACACCTTTCGGCTGGTGGTGTTTCCCCAGGCAATTCGCACCATTCTTCCGGCACTTGGCAACCAGTTTGTCTACGTTCTCAAGATGAGCTCGCTGGTGTCGGTAATCGGGCTGCAGGAACTGACCCGCCGGGCCAACGAACTCAATGTCACCGAATATCGACCGCTCGAGATCTACACGATGCTGGTGCTCGAATATCTGGTGCTGATACTGATCACCTCCTGGGGCGTGCGCGCGCTTGAGCGCCGGATGTCGCGCCACCAGCACTGAGTCACCGAGCAGCCAGCCAGGGTCGATCGAGATGCAGCTTGCCCTTAGCACCTCAGCGCAAGTCGAACACTACCTGCAGCGTTCGAAGTCGATCGTCATTCCGTTAGGCTCCACCGAGCAACACGGGCCGATCGGCCTGATTGGCACCGACACCTTGTGCGCGCAAACCATCGCCGCGCGCCTGGGCGCGCATCGCGGAGTGTTGGTTGCGCCTGCGTTGTCGCTCACGGTCGCGCAGTTCAATCGTGGCTTTGCCGGAACCCTCACGGTTCGCGCGAGCACCCTGCTTGCGCTGATTCTCGATGTCCTGCACTCGCTGGCAGACCAGGGGTTCCAGCGAATCTATCTGCTCAATGGGCACGGCGCCAACATCGCAGTGGCGCGCGCCGCCTGTCAGGATTTTTATCTGGAACGCGGGCGAATGGCGGGCGCAGTCCCCCATTGCCGACTGCGCAGCTGGTGGGAGTATCCCGAGGTTGATCGACTGCGACGCGCCTGGTACGGATCGCTCGAGGGGTTGCACGCCACACCCAGTGAAGTGGCCATCGTGATGGCCGCCGAACCCGAGCACAGCGCGCGCGCAAGGCGGGAAGGCGAAGCGCTCGCGGCCGATGCGCCCGCCCCGCTGAGCGCAGCGTTTCTGCGCGACCACGGCGGCGACAACCACTTTGACGCGGCCTCTCATCGGGCCGCATTTCCGGATGGCCGTGTTGGCTCGCACTCGATCCTTGCTACCCGCGAACACGGCGAGGCACTGATTGCCGCGGCGGTGGCTGATGCGGCACGCGATCTGGCGGCCTTCGAAGCGGAGCAATGAGATGCTGATCCTGTACGGTGTGCCGGTGTCCACCTTCACCACCAAGGTTCGCATCGCGTTGCATGCGAAGGGCGTCGACTTTTTCGAACAGCCCCCGCCTGGCGGTTATCGATCTGACACATGGCGGGCGATCATCCCCACCGGTACCATCCCCGCCATTGACCATGATGGTTTCATGCTGGCTGAATCGGAAGCGATCATCGAATACGTGGACGAGGCCTTGACCGGCCCGCCGCTACTACCCGGCGATGCGCAGACGCGCGCCCGCGCCCGGATGCTCGCTCGCGTTCATGATCTTGCGGTCGAGCCCGCCATTCGTGCGCTGTTTCCCCTGATTCGTGACCCGGCCAAGCGCGATGCGCTGCCCGCACTGGACAATGCGCTGCAGGACCGTCTGGCTCAACTCGAGCGCCTGCGCGGTGCTGATGCGGCCTGGATGGCTGGCCCCGATTTCAGCACTGCTGACTGTGGCTTCGCGGTGTCCCTTCCCCTGGCGCGAAGGCTGCTCGAGGCCCTGGGTCGACCGCTTGCGATGCCCGCCTCTCTTGAAGGCTGGCTCGAGCGCAGCACACACCATGCTGCCGTGGCCGCGGGGCTCGCGCCATGGCGCCCGGCCACTGAAGCCTGGCTTGCCCAGGCCATGGGAGCGCAATCGTGAGCACACATCCGAAGGCCAGTCCGCTGTTGAAGCCCGACTGGCGTTATGTCGAAAAGATTTCGCTTGAAGATTTCACCCGGGGCGACTGGGCGCTTCTCAACGCGCAGCGCTCGCAGTACTACGCCGAGGAGCAGGCGCGGCAGGTGCTGCGCATGCTGGCAGACTCCGAGCACGACACCACCTTCGGCTATCAGGTGAACAACTATCGCCACAGCCTGCAGTCGGCCACGATGGCGCACCGCGACGGGCTCGACGAGGAAGACGTGGTGGTGGCACTGCTGCACGACATCGGCTTCATCGCCTGCCCGCAGCGACACGGCGAGTTTGCAGCCGCGTTGCTGGGCGCCTATGTCAGCGAGCGAAACGAGTGGATGCTAAGACGCCACGCGATCTTTCAGGACGTCCACGCCCACCACCATCCTGATGTCGATCCGAATGCGCGAGAGCGTTGGCGTGGACACCCGCACTTTGAGTGGGCGGCCACCTTCGTTGCGCGCTACGACCAGGCCACTGTCGACCCGGGTTATGAGTGCGCACCGCTCAGCTTTTTCGAACCCATGGTGGCCCGCATCTTTGCGCGCCCGCAGCGGCGAGCGCCGATGCCTGACTGACAAACCCATCAAGACTGATTCCCTGGAGCACTGCTGATGTCCGCATGGATCCGAATGATTCCCCTGGAAGAGGCTGAGGGTTCACTCGCCTCGGCTTACCAGAAGGTACGCACGCCGCACGGTACGGTCGATAACGTGATGAAGGCACACAGCCTACGGCCGCACACCATGGAAGGCCATGTTTCGCTGTATCGAAGCGTGCTGCACAACCCCGACAACACGCTGCCTTTCTGGTATCTGGAAGTGGTGGCGTCCTATGTCAGCATGCTCAACAACTGCGCCTACAGCCTGACCCACCATTGGTCGAACGCGCGCAGACTGATTCGCGATAAGGCGCGTTCTGATTCCATTCATGCAGCGCTGTCCGCGCGCGCGCCCCAGCAGGCGTTCGAAGGCAAAGAGCTTGAACTGCTGCGCTACGCGGGCAAGCTCACCACCAGCGTCGCCAACATGGCAAAGGCTGATATTGATGCGCTGCATGCGGCAGGCTGCAATGACGGCGAAATTCTGGAAGTCAATCAGGTCTGCGCCTACTTCAATTACTCGAACCGACTGCTAAACGGGCTCGGCGTGACCACCGAGGGCGATGTGATCGGCTACTACAAGGAAGACGAATGAACCGGCACAGTGCGCGCGTCGTATCGGTCGACGAAATTCCGGTCATTGATGTCTCGGGGCTGGTTGCCCCTGACCGTGCCACGCTCGAAACCGTGGGCGCTGAAATGCGTGAGGCGGCAGCGCGAATCGGCTTTTTCTATGTCAGCGGCCACGGCATTGCGCAGTCGCTCATCGATGAGGTCGACGCCGCCGCCCGGAGGTTCTTTGCCGCGCCACGGGCTGACAAGCTGTCCATCGAGCCAGTGGGCCGTCACCGGGGCTACATCAAGCAGGGTGAGGCCAAGATGAGTGACCGCGCGCGGCCTGATCTGAAGGAAAGCTTCATCTGGGGGCTCGATGTTGGCGCAGACGACCCCGATTTCATCGCCGCCAACCGGATGATCGGCCCCAATCGCTGGCCTGCGTTCATGCCGGAACTTCGCCCTCTGCTCAACCGTTACCTCGATGAAGCGCACGCCTGTGCGAAGCGGCTGCTGCGTGCGCTCGCCGTCAGTCTTCATGCACCCGAAGACGCCTTCACGCGCAAATTCGACAAGCCCATTTCGCGAGGCTCTCTGGTGTACTACCCGCCGCAGCCGCCAGAACTTGGCGACCGTCAGTATGGGGTGGCACCGCACACTGACTACGGCGTCATCACGCTGCTCCACCAGGATCCCGTGGGCGGACTGCAGGTAGCCACCCGCGGCGGTGAATGGGTCACCGCAACCCCCATTCCCGGCACGCTGGTCATCAACTCAGGCGACCTGATGGGACGCTGGTCCAACGATGTGTTCAAGTCGAATCCGCATCGTGTCATCAACACATCGGGCCGCGAGCGGCTGTCGATCGCGGTGTTCGTCGACCCCGACTACGACACGCCCATCGTGCCGGTCACCGAGCCGGGTGTGGTCGCCAGATACCCGGAAGTCAGCTGCGGCGAATACATCCTCGGGCGCTTTGACAAGGCATTTGAGTACCGCAAGCGCGCGGGCTGAAGGCGGAAAGCTGCGCTCTAAACTGTTAGACTTAGTCCGGTTGGCCTCGTTTAACAGGAGAGGCGCCGTGCGGTCGGTCAATATTCACGAAGCGAAAACGCACCTGTCGCGGCTGGTCGAACTGGCTGCTGCGGGCAGCCGAAGGTGGCAGACGCATCCCGGGCAAACTGCGCAAGCTCATCAGCAACGAAGAACATGCGCTCTTTTTCAGCGTGGCAAGCCTCTGGGAAATCGCCATCAAGGCAGGCCTGGGCCGTCCAGACTTCACGCTCGATGCCTCGGTCTTTCGCCGTCTTTTGATCGATAACGGCTACACCGAGATTGCCATCAGCGGCAGCCACGTAATCACCGCTAACAGCCTGCCACCGCTGCACCGCGACCCGTTCGATCGGCTGCTAGTCGCGCAGGCCATCAGCGAGGGCTTCACGCTGCTGACTTCCGACCCCGCACTGGCCGGCTACCCGGGCGACATTGTCATCGCCTGACATTCACCGCCACGGTCGCTCGGCATCCTCAGCCCGCAGGCGGTGCCTCACCCACCAGCGCCATCAGCGCTTCTTCGGAAATCACTTCAATGCCCAGCTTGCGCGCCTTCTCCGCTTTGCTGCTCACCGAATTCGGATCGGCCAGCACCAGATAGGTGGTCTCGCGCGTCACGGTATCCACCAGCTTCATGCCTGCCGCCGCAAGCGGTGCCTCGTAGTCTGATTTCTTTTTACCGCTGGGCAGCTTGCCGCTGATGCAGACGGTTTTCACGGGCTCCCCCGTTGCATCGTCACCCACCACATCGCGCTGCGGCGCTGTGACTACGATGCCGTTGGCGAGCATCTTGTCGATCACGCCACCCATGCCATCGATGCCATCCTGGATCGGAGCCCCCAGGTTGGGCACGCCCACGCGCTCTGCAAATTCAGGGTCGCGCAGCCGCCCCGACCGCCATTGATCGAGCGTGTCCAGTTCGCCCCCGGCGGCGGCGATCATCAATTCAATTCGGCGGATGCCGGCACTTTCTATCCCAAGCGAGCCCAAAAACCGCGCGAGGCTCAGCATGCGCGTGGCATCGATCGCGTCCAGAATCGATCGGGCGCGTTTGTCCCCCAGCCGAATGCCCTTCTCGCCATTGATCACCAGTTCGGCCAGCTCAGCGCTGCGGGCCTCGAGCGCATAAAGATCGGCAGCATCTTCGATACCGAAGCGCTCAAGCATCGCCTCAAGCACGGAGTCGCCGATACCCTGAATGTCGAGACTGGTAATCCACCGATCGATCTTGCCCGTGCTTTTCTTGGGGCAGGCTGCGTTGCGGCATTCAAGGATCACGCCCTCTTCGCCCGAGGTGATCCGCCGGCGGCCCACCGCACCACCGCAAAACGGGCATGCGCTGGGCGCAATGATCGGGCGCCGGTCGGGCGGCCGGTGCGTGACCCGAATCACCTTCGGGATGATGTCGTTGGCCTTGATCAGCCATACCGAGTCGCCGATGGCGACATCGAGTCGGGCGATTTCGTCAAAGTTGGCAAGCGATGCACTGCTGACTGTCGTGCCACCGATTTCAACCGGCCGAAGCTGCGCGGTGGGCACGAGCGACCCTGTATGGCCGCCGCTCACAACCACGTCTTCGAGCACCGTTTCGGCGCCTGCCGAATCAAACTTCCAGGCCACCTGCCCTTTGGGCCGGCCAGCGGTGACACCCAGCGCTTCCTGCCGCCCAACATCATCAATTTTGATGACCACGCCATCGATCCAGAACGGCAGTGAATCGCGCCGCGCCCCGGCGTCGCGATGCCAGGCAACGGCTTCATCGACACTGGAACAGAAGGCATGCGGGATCAGGTTGAAACCCAATTCAGCCAGACGCGCGAGCTTATGCGACTCGGATGCGAACCGCACCGATGCGCCATCGCGCTGCTCATCGATGTCAAAGGCAAACGCGGTGAGATGCTCGCACTGGTGGCCATTTTTTCGCCCCATGATGCCGCTGCCGGCATTGCGAGGATTCTTGCTGCGGGCGGGGTCAACCTTGGCCCACTCCTCGACGGTCAGGATGACCTCGAAGCGCACTGCGCCAGTGAAACGTTCCGGGCCGCTGCCCACCCAGGCGGGCAACCCATTGAACCGGATCGCGTTGGCGGTGATGTCTTCACCGATCACGCCGTCGCCACGCGAGATCGCCTGCATCAGCCGGCCATCGCGATAGTAGGCAGCCGCGCTCGCGCCGTCGCCTTTCAGGCTGACGTGAAGCGGCGGCCCGCCGCTCTTGTCGACCCAGGCGCGAAATTCGGCCTCGGAATTGACCTTGTTCTGGCTGCCCATCGGCATCGCGTGCCGGGCCTTGGTAAGAATGCTGTCGGCGGGCACTGGCGCCCCGACCATCGCGAGCACGGGATCATCGGGCGAGCGCACGCGGAGTTCGTCCTCCAGCGAGTCATACTCGGCATCGGACATCAGCGGCTCCGGACCGAAGTAATACGCGTGCTTGGCTCTCAGAATCAGATTACGGAGCTGGACGATGCGGTTGGGCATGAAAACGAGCTGCTAACGAGGCAGCCAAACCATCAATAAGCCCGCCACTTTAGCAGCGGGGCTGTCGTCGGCAATAATCCCGACCAAGGAGAACACTCGCCATGACTGCACCCACACACCACACAGCCGCTTCACTCAACCCAGCGAGCCTCAGGCAAGGCAAGATTGACCTTGCCGCCGCACTGCGCTGGGCCGCGCGGCTGGGCCTTAACGAAGGGGTCTGCAACCATTTCAGCCTGGAGCTTGCGCCCGACCGATATCTGATCAACCCTCAGGGCTTGCACTGGTCGGAGGTCACCGCGGGCGACATGCTGCTGATCGACGGCAGCGGCCGCGTGCTGGAGGGCTGGCACGCACTCGAGCCGACCGCATTCTTCATCCACAGCTGGATTCACCGCACCAGCCCCCGCGCCAAGGCGGTGCTGCATACGCACATGCCGCATGCCACCGCGCTTACGCTGATCGAGGGCGGGCGGCTTGAATGGTGTAACCAGAACACGCTGCGCTTCTGGGGGCGGGTGGGCTACGACGATCATTACAACGGGGTTGCACTGGACGATGCAGAAGGCGTGCGAATCGCCTCACAGCTCAAAGACCATGATGTGCTGTTCATGGCCAGTCACGGTGTCACGGTGGTGGGGGCCAACCTGGCATGGGCCTTTGATGACCTGTACTACCTCGAGCGCGCCTGCATGCATCAGCTGTTGGCCACGCAGATGGCAGCGGGCAAGCCCCTGCGGCAGGTGCCGGAAGCGCTGTGCGCCCGGGTGGGCGCGCAGATTGCCGGCGAGCGCCAGCAATCGGATCTGTTCTTCGCCTCGATCAAGCGAATGCTGGATCGCGAGTCGCCCGGCTGGGCAACCATCTGAGCGGTCAGAAGCTCAGCTTGGGCAGGGCAAGGCCTTGCACGCCGGGCTCAAACGCAAGCAGACGCCCGGCATAGGGCTCGCGCGCAAGCGCGGCTTCGTCAAGCATAAAGGTCATTGACGTGACATACAGCGTACGAAGATCGGGGCCGCCGAATGCAACGCTGGTGGGACGACTGATCGGTAGCGGCACCTCGCGTTCAACGCGCCCAGCGGGATCAATCCGAATAAGCTGCGATGCACCCAATTCAGCCACCCAGAGCATGCCCTCGGCATCGATGGTGCAGCCATCAGGATGACCGCGGCGCCCCGCAAAATCGATCAGCACGCGACGATTCGCAGCCTCGCCGGTGGCGGGGTTGAAATCCCAGGCGTAAATACGGCCATCGGGATGGGTGTCGGTGTGATACAGGGTGCGGCCATCAGGACTGAACGCGATGCCATTGGACACCTCAAAGCCCCGGTCGATGGTTGCGGCGATCAGGCTGCCGTCGATTCGATAGAGTTCGCCCAGCGGGCGCTTCAGCGTGCGCTCGTACGAACCAATCCAAAGCCGGCCGGCGGGGTCGACCGCGCTGTCGTTCATTCGCTGAATCGAGAAATCAATGCCCCATAGCGGCAGCATCCGAAGCTTGTCAGGCGTGGGGTCGGTGACCGCAAGGCCGCGCTGGAAGTGAATCAGAAGACTGCCGTCGGCGCGCTCGCGCAGCCCCGAGGCACGCTGCGGCAGCTTCCAGGTGGTGGTGCTGCCCGTGGCGGGCGCATAGCGATGCAACGTCTTAGGCTCAAGGCCCACATCAACCCAGTAGAGGGCCTGCTCGGCTGCCACCCAAAGCGGGCCTTCGCCGATGGAGGTGACCTGGTCGGTAACGCAGTGAATGTCCGGTTTTTTCATTGAAGCTTCTCGACAATTCCCAGTCTCGTAACCAGGAAGGGTTTTGCGCGGGTCGCGAACTCAAGTACATTTTCGTGGCCTTCACCCAATTCCTTCCTAATCGGAGTCATTCAATGAAACTCCTTCGTCGCGCTTTGGTTACCGCGTCGGCCACCGCCGTCGGGCTCGCCGGCATCAATGCCTACGCACAAGGCCAATATCCCGCTCGCACCATCAAGCTGCAGGTGCCGTTTGCACCGGGCGGCACCACCGACATCATTGCGCGCGTGATCGCGGAGCCACTGGGCAAAGCCCTCGGCCAGCCCGTGGTCATCGAGAACAAGGCGGGGGGTGGCGGGGTGGTGGGCGCCACCGAAACCGTGCGTTCAACGCCGGACGGCTATTCGCTTGGGATGGCAACGGTTTCCACCACTGCCGCCAATCCGGCGATCAATCCAAAGATTCCCTACAACCCGATCACCGACTTCACGCCGGTCATCAACATCGCGGCCACACCGAACCTGATCGCGGTTCATCCAAGCTTCCCGGCACGCGACTACAAGAGCTTCATCGATGAATTGAAATCGAAGCCGGGCAAATATTCCTACGCGTCATCGGGCACGGGCGGCATCGGGCATCTGCAAACCGAGCTGTTCAAGAGTCTGGCTGGCGTGTTCGTCATTCACATCCCCTACCGCGGTGCGGGCCCTGCGTTGAGTGACACCGTCGCGGGTCAGGTGCCGATTATTTTCGACAATATTCCTTCGGCCCTGCCCTTCGTTCAGGCGAACCGCCTGCTGCCAGTCGTGGTCGCCGCGCCGCAACGGCTTGCCGTACTGCCCAACGTCCCCACGTTCAAGGAAGTGGGTCTTGAGCCGGTGAACCGGATGGCCTACTACGGCATTCTTGGGCCCAAGGGCCTTCCCCGCGAGGTGGTCGATCGCATCAACGCAGCCACCCGCAAGGCGCTCGAGGATCCCGCCGTGCGCAAGCGCATCGAGGACACCGGATCACTCGTGATTGGCAACAGCCCCGAGGAGTTCGCCGCGCAGATCAAGGCCGAGTTCGAGGTATACCGCCAGGTGGTGACGCAGCAGAAGCTGTCACTCGAGTAAGGCTCGCGCGCTGTTCTTAGCCCGCGCGGCTGCGCCAAGGTGGCGCGGCCGCTGCCGGGTAGCACGCTTAGTCGGTTCTGACCGGGTCACGCCCCCAGCGCAGCCGAAGCGCCAGATAATCCTCTTCGAGCACGCCCGAGCGCAGTTCGGGTGTCCACCCGGTTAAATCCGAAAACGCTTCCAGCGTATAACGCCCCAGGTCGGTGCGGCGCAGGCGCGCATGCCGCAGCGCAAGCACGACACGCGAGACGCCCGCGTTCTTCAATGCGCCTGCGCACATCGGGCAGGGCTCCATCGTGCAGTAAAGCGTCGCGCCCTGCGTGACACCCACGCCGTGCGCTGCAATCGCCCGCCGAATCACATCGGATTCCGCGTGCACGGTTAAGTCACATTGCGATACCTGGCGGTTCTGCCCGGTGGCCAGCAGCTTTCCGTCGCGGACCAGCACGGCGCCGGTTGGCCAGTCGCCGCGCTCGAAGGCCTCTTGAGACTGGGCCAGCGCCAGGCGCATCCAATGGCGATCAGGATCGGCGTCGGTGCCCAGGGTTCCCGGGGCGCTGGGCAACGTGGCCGCCTCGGCAGACCCGACACGATGCGGTGCTGGATTGGCCGCTCGCCCCTCATGACCGCCAGCGATCTGTTCAAGCATGGCCCGACCCAGCAGACCGCAGGGGTTGGCGAGCGTTTCCAGAATTTCAAAGTGGTTGTAGCCCTCGGCGGTCAGGCGCGTGACAGGCACACCCTGCGCCTGCGCCGCATCGGCATAGTGTTGCGCCTGCCGCTGAAACTCGGGACTCTCGAGTGAACCCCAGGCAACCGTCAACGGCACACTCAATCCACTCAGATGCCGGACTGGGCTGAGTCGTTCGAGCTGTTCATCGGTAAGTCGAAGATAGTTGCCCCGGGCAGACAATCGAACCGGCAGCAGGTCGTAAATGCCGCTGCAGACGCTGAAGCTGGCAATGGGCGAGTTCGACGCAAGCGAGAAGTCGCCGCGCCAATCTGTTGCAAGTGCAGCGGCTGCAAGGTGTCCGCCCGACGAGTGTCCGAACAAATGCACACGCGCCGGATCGATGCCCAGCGCGGCCGCATTGGAGGCAACCCAGGCAATGGCCCGACGGATCTGATCGGTCATGCGGCCCAGATCGCCATCGAGCTCGGTGACCGGTGCAAAGTCGGGAATCAAGACTGCATAGCCAGCCGCCACGAACGGCTCGGCCACAAACGCATAGTGGCGTGCCAGTCCGCCGCGCCAGGCCCCGCCGTGAATGAACAGCAGTGCGGGCCTGAGCTTAGGGTTCGAGGGCGCCTGCGCCTCGCCGGGGCAAAAGCAGTCAAGCGCCTCAGCGGCCGAGGGCCCGTAAGCATGCCGCGAAGGCTGCCCAAGCCGCTCGCGCGCCCGCTCACTGGAGAGCTCATAGCGCTTGAGCACCTGCTGCATGTTTGGCGCGTGCTGCGCCTGATCATAGGCCCGGTCAAGCGCAGCCTGATCCAGGTCGAGCCACACCTTGGGCGCGCCGTCCGCGTTATCCGCCATGCGTCAGCCCTCCATCAATAGCAAGTTCCTGCCCGGTGACAAAGCGAGCCGCCTCGGAGCAGAGGAAGGTGACTGCGTTGGCAATGGCCTCGCAGTCCAGCGGCTGCGGAACACATTGCATGTTGAGGATCATCTGCTTGTACTGGTCAGGCAGGCGGCTTGCCTGCAGCCCATGCAGCACCACGCCAGGCAACACCGTGTTGACCGTGACGCCGTGCTGACCGAGCTCCCGCGCGAGCGATCGGCTCATGCCGGCGAGCGAGGCTTTACTGGTGACGTAGTGCAGAAAGTGTGGGCGCCCCATTCGGTAGGTGCCTGATGACACGTTGACAATACGCCCCCAGCCACTCGACTTCATGTCGGGGGTGACCGCTCGGACGCACTGAAACGTGCCGGTGATATTGGTATGGATCACGCGGTCCCATTCTTCAAACGGGATCTGGTCGAAATCCTGATAGCCGAGCGCGGAAAACAGCGCTGCGTTATTCACCAGGACATCGATTCGCCCAAAGCGCTCGCGGGCACGGGCTGCACACGCTTCAACCGACACCCGGTCGGCAATATCCAGCGCACAACCTATCGCCGAGCCGCCGGCCGCACGGATTTCGTCTGCCACCTGGTTGGCCTGATCAGCGAGCAGATCGCCAATGACGACCTGAACGCCCGCGCTGGCCAGTCTGAGCGCGCAGGCTCGCCCAATGTTTCGAGCGCCACCCGTCACGAGCGCGGTGCGCCCGGCGATGCCAAGAAAGTCGGAATTCATGATGATTGAGGCGCCTGGCGCACGATGAACGGGCTGCCTGCCTAGAGCAGGAAGGCGATGCCGGGCAGTTCAGCTTCGGAGTTGATCAGGTCGACGCGTTTGTCAGCAATCTGCCAGTGCCCCTGGTGTTGCCGCAGACGATGTTCGACGAGCGCCGCCCAGGTGCGCTGCTGCTCGAGCCGGTATTCAAGCAACACGAGCGCTGAAGCGACCCACGTGGCGGTGTCCGTGTGCTCGAGAATTTGCACGTTGCTGACCTGGTGCACGGTGCGCGCCAGCGGCCGCCGCGCATGCGCACGCGGATGCGTGATCTGGCGAACCCGAAGTTCGAGCAGCGTGCGGTCGTCATAGATGATGGACGAGGTGTTGAGCGGATCCGCCTGCCCCTGCTCAAGCGGTACCCAGTAATGAGCATCGTCTGCAAAGAGCGCAAGCCAGTCTTCAAAACAGTGCGTATCAAGCAGCCGCGCCTCGTGATAGAGAAAGGCGCGCACGCTTTCGCCGAGCGCGTGCAAGGAGTCAGTTGAGCCGGTCATGCCATGTCCTCCGCCGACTCAGCACACATATAGCGCAGCCACGCATCGAACTGCCTGCGAATGAAGATTTCACTGGTACCCGTGCCGCCTCGAAGCAGCTCGCCGTCCGGCACATCAGTGCCGACACCCCGCGACAGGTTGACCCACTCGGGCTGCGCCGCCGACAGCCCCTGCTGCACCCGACCGTACACTTCCAGGTCGTCAGTGAGCACCCAGGATGCGGTGCCGTTGACCACATTGGAGAAGGCAACGGTGTCGCGAAACATCTGCTCGGGTGCACCCTTCAAGCGCAGGTTGTAGGTGTAGACAACGGTGCGGTTGACTGCCAGGGGATGAACAATTCGAAGCTGCCGGAACTGGCTCATGAATGACACGTTGGGATACACGATCGTGTTCCAGCGGGTAACGCCCAGAATGCGCTGCGCCTCGTCGGCGCCCACCCGCTGCTCGAGCCGTTGGCGATAGTCGGCAAATACCGGGTTGTTCAGGCCCACCACCAGTCGGCCATCCGAGTGGTAGTCGCCCATGTAGCCGTGACCCCAATCACTGGTCCACATGCCAATCGCTTCCCAGACCGGCTGGGGCGCGCCGTTCTGGCGCATCTGGCGGATTGAAATGTCGGAGTATTTTTCTGGCTGACCCGGATCGGGTGCGTCGCGGGCCACATGCACCGACGAAATATGAACGTGGTTCGGATGCACACCGTCGAGGTGATTTTCAAGCACCAGCTTCCAGTTGCCCTCATAGGTGTGCTTGAATACGCCCCCGGCGACCTCAACCTCGCCATCAGGCGCGCGATCAACCAGGTCGTCGAACGAACTGGCAAGCGGCCCCAGAAAATCCGCGAGGCCAGGCCCGGATGACGCCAGGCTTGCAAAAATAAAGCCCCGGTAGAGATCGACGCGAGGCACGGCTCGCAGGCCCAACTCGGCAAAGCTTCGCTGCGGCTCGGCACCATAGCCCTGCGGCACCGGCACGCCGGTCAGTCGGCCGTCAAGTTCGAAGCCCCAACCGTGATACGGGCAGACAAAATGGCGCGAGTGCCCGCTGGCCTCGTGGCACACCAGCGCGCCCCGGTGAGTGCATCGATTGATCAGCACCCGCACCGAGCCCGACGCATCGCGCGACACGATGACCGGCAAACGCCCCATACGGGTGGTGAACCAGTCGCCGGGTCGTGCCACCTGTGAACTATGTCCCAGCAAAAGCCACGCGCGTCCGAAGATGCGATCGAGCTCGAGTTCGAACAACGCAGGGTCTGAGTAAACCGAGTGGTGAACGCGGTCAGGGCGGACCAGCGATCGCAGGCCCTGCATATCGTGTTGAAGCATCTGGGAAGCCGCGACAAAGGTTGAACGACGGAGGCAGGCCGCTGAAGCCGCTTCAGCGAACGCCATTCGTTATTCTGATCATGGCGGGCGATTTCTTGCAACTGCTAGAGGGTCAGAACGGGCCGAAACCGCTGTTTTGAGAGCAGGGTCCGACAATCTTGCGAAGATCCTTGACAGCGGAATACCGTTCGCTAATATCCGCCGACGTTTTCAATGCCCGTCCACACCAGCCCCTGGGAGCTCCTGATGATCCGACTGCAACGATTCTCGGCTGGCGCAGCGCTCGCGCTGGCGCTGTCCGTGGCTGCGGGAGCAGCGCAGGCGCAAACCGTGTTCCGCATCAACGGATGGCTGCCGCCCACCCATCCCATCATGACTCGCACCCTCAAGCCGTGGGCCGACGAGGTCGCTGCAGCCACCCAGGGTCGTGTTCGATTTGACGTGACCGCGAGCACGCTGGGCCCGCCGCCCACGCAGATCGACATGGTGAAAGACGGCATTGTGGAAGCGGTATTTAGCGTCCACGGCTACACACCGCAGCGCTTTACGCTCGCCCGCGTGGGCGAACTGCCATTCCTGTCCGATCTGTCTGAGCCGCTGTCGGTTGCGCTGTGGCGTGTCACTGAAAAGCACTTCGCCGCGCGCGACGAACATGCCGGCATGCAGTTGCTTGCGCTGTGGGCCGCGCAACCCGGGCGCGTCTGGACATCGAAGAAGCCGCTCAAAACAATGGCCGACTGGAACGGTATCAAGCTTGCGGGCGGTGCCGCCATCAACGTTGATATCGCCAAGGTCCTGGGCGGCGTAGGTATCCGCGCGCCAGGCCCACAGGCAGCCGAAATGGTTCGCCGCGGCGTCACCGACGGTCTGTTCATCGATGCCTCATCCTTCACCGACTTTTCACTGCAGGGAACCATCCGCCATCTGCTCGATTTCCCGAAAGGCATGTATTCCGCCACCTTCTTTTTTGGCGTGAACAAGGCTCGGTGGAACCAGCTGTCACAGGCTGACCGGGACGCCATCCTGAAGCTCTCGGGTGAGCGGCTCTCAGCCATCGCTGGCCGTAATTGGGATGCCGAGGCGGCAAAGTCTCGCGAGAACGTCAAGGCCGCGGGCGTCGAGATCACCATGGCCTCGGGCGCCTATCTGGCCGAGCTTGAGAACGCGCTTCGCTCGTTCGAGGAAGATTGGCTGAAGGCTGCGCAAGGTGCCGGTGTTGATTCCAAAGCGGCGCTGACCGATCTGAAATCCATCATCAGCTCCTACAAGTAAGCGCCGCGACGCTCCGGATCCGCCGCGTGCTGTTGCCACTGCGTAGCGCCATCCTGCGGGCCCTGGGCCTGCTGGTGGCGCTGCAACTTTTTGCGTTGATGCTTACAGTGGCCATTGATGTCGGCGGCCGCTATCTGTTTTCAAGCCCGCTACCAGCGGGCTACGAGATGATCCAGGTGCAGATGGGGGCGCTTGCGTTCACGACGCTTCCCCTGCTGTGCGCAACCAACGAACACCTGTCGCTCGGCCTGCTTGATCACCTGTTTCGAGGCTGGGTGCAGCGAATTCGCCTGTTCATCATTCATCTGTTGAGCGCGGCGGGGACCGGATTTCTGGCCTGGCGGATCTGGGTGCATGCCGGCAAGCTGGGCGCGATGGACGAGAGCACCCCCGTCCTCAATCTGCCCTATGCGCCGCTCGGTTATCTGATGTCCGCATCCGCCGCTATCGGCGCGCTGATGCTGGCGGCCCTCGCGGTTCACTGCCTGGTGAGCAACACCGGCTCAAAGGACGAGCGCTGAGATGGGCCTTGCGCTTGCCGCCTTCATTCTGCTCTTTGCCCTGCTGTTCGCAGGGCTGCCCATCGCATTTGGCCTGCTTCTGATCGGCTTCGGCGGATTCGCTTTGCTGCAGGGATTACCGGCAGCGTTGGCGATGGTCGGCCAGGTGGGTTTCAACACCGTCATGAATGAAGAGCTGTCGGTGATTCCGCTTTTCATTCTGATGGGTGGATTCATCGCTGCGTCTCGTCTGTCTGATGAACTGTTTGGCGCAGCCAATTCGTTTGTCGGCCATCTGCGCGGCGGCCTGGCCATGTCGTCCGTGATTGCCAGCGCAGGGTTTGCCAGCGTCTGCGGCTCCAGCTTCGCCACAGCGGCCACCATGGCCAAAGTGTCGTTACCCCCGATGCGACGCTTCGGCTACGCCGACTCGTTAGCCTCGGCATCGGTGGCTGCGGGCGCCACGCTGGGCATCATGATCCCGCCCTCGGTGCCACTGCTCATCTATGGCTTCATGACCCGGACGGACGTGGGCAAGCTGTTCATCGCCGCCATTATCCCCGGACTGATCGGAGCACTGCTGTATGTGGGCGCGGTGCTATGGTCGGTCTGGCGCAACCCCGACAGCGGCCAGCCCGGCGAGCGCACCTCGGCACGCGAGCGGCTGCGCAGCCTCCGGAAGGTCTGGGCTGTTGCAGCGCTGTTTGTGTTCATTATTGGCGGCATTTATCTGGGCGTGTTCACACCCACCGAGGCTGCTGGCGTCGGCGCGTTCGCGGGCTTTCTGTTTGCGGCTGCGCGACGTGAACTGGGCGGCGGTCGCCTGCTCGAGGTATTGCTGGATGCCGCGCGCTCAACCTGCTCGATTCTGATCCTGCTCATTGGCGCACTGGTGTTTTCGAACTTCATCGATATTGCAGGCGTGCCCAAAGCACTGGGCGCTTCCGTTCAGTCGATGACCTCCGAGCCCTGGATGGTGATCGTTGTCATTCTGATCGTGTATCTGGTGCTCGGCTGCATCCTCGATTCAATGTCCATGCTGTTTCTGACCGTGCCCGTGTTCTATCCGATCGTGTCTTCACTGGGCTACGACCTGGTGTGGTTCGGCATTCTGGTGGTGACCATGATCGAGGTTGCGCTGATCACCCCGCCCGTCGGGCTCAATGTCTTTGTGCTGCACCAGGTGCAGCCCGATATCGCCACGCGAACCATCTTCCGTGGCCTTGCGCCGTTCGTCACCGCCGACCTGATTCGCGTCTCGCTGCTGGTGGCGGTGCCCTCTCTTGCACTGTGGCTGCCCGGCTTCATGGGCTAGCAAACGATTCGGGTTCTTGAACATGGGCCAGACAAAAAAGAACGAGGTGCGAACAGCGATTTTGCGCTCGGCACGAACGCTGTTTGCCCGCCATGGCTATATCGCAACCAGCCTGCCGAAAATCGCGGAGGGCGCGGGTACCTCAACCGCCAACGTGTACGTCTATTTCCGCTCGAAGCTGGAAATTCTGTACGAACTCTATGACCCTTGGCTGCGCGCACGCATTGAGGCGCTTGCCAGCGAAGCAGCCACCATCACAGACCGCCGCGAGCGGCTGCGCTTTGTGCTGGGCAGCTTCTGGCGCGACATCCCTAAAGAGAACAGCGGCTTCGGCAACAACATCATCCAGGCCATTTCCACCATGCAGCGCGGTGAGGGCTACCAGCAGGTGCTGCTCAGATGGCTGGAAGCGCAGATGCAGGCACTGGTGCTCGACTGTCTGCCGCCGGCAAGGCGACGATTATTCGAGGGATCGGATCTCGGTCACTTCCTGGTGATGGCGTTTGACGGCTATCTGATGTTCCATCACCTTGATCGCAAGCGCCCGCTGGACGACCGAACGCTGGATGCGCTGGTGGTCTCGCTTCTGGGGCAGCGCGCGCTTAGCGACCCAGACAGCGCTCAACCCAGCGCGCCGCGCGCAAGGTCCGCGCGTCGTCGCCAATCCGCCCCAGCACCTGCATCGCGAGCGGCAAGCCGCTCGGCCCGAAGCCACCGGTAACCGACACACTGGGCCCGTGCAGAAAGGTCCAGATCTGGTTCATTGACGTGTCGCCGGTGCTCTCAAGGCCGCCGGGCGCCTCGCCAGTGGCAGCAGGCGCAAACAGTACATCACACGATCCGAAAATGTCGGCGAGTTGCTGCCGACATGCACGACCCAGCGTCTGAGCCGCCAGATACTGTGCGGGCTCCACCTGCAAACCCGCCAGCGTCCGGTCAAGCAGAGGCTTGCGGATGCGCTCGCCATCATGCGCGACGATATCGGCAAAGCCTCGGGCCATCTCATACCAGGCGACCAGCCGATGGGCTTCAAGCAGTCCGCGGAATGATTCCGGCAGCACGATCTCGAGCGTGCGCGCGCCAGCGGCCGCAAGCCGCTTCCGACTGTCTTCGAACGCGTCGTGGATGGATGCGTCAGCCCGATCCCATTCCCAGGTTCGACAAAAACCGATTACAGGCGGCGCAGTAACCTCATGGTCATCAAAGGCGAGCGCAGGATAGTGACCGGCGGCTGCGGCAAACATCGCCACATCGCGGACATCGCGGGCCATGAGGCCCACCGTGTCAACCGAGTCGGCATTCGGCCATACGCCCCGCCGGGGGAGCAGGTTGTAGGTGGGCTTGTAGCCGCAGACCCCGCAGTAGCCGGCCGGGCGAATCGTGGAACCAAGCGTTTGCGTGGCGGTGGCAAATGGCACCATGAAATCAGCCACGGCAGCGGCGGATCCGGATGACGAGCCGCCAGGCGTGTGGCCCGGGTCACGCGGATTGCGCGTGCCGTTGGGCGGAAAGGTTGCAAGTTCGGTGGTGACTGTTTTCCCGATCATGAGCGCGCCCGCGCCGCGCAGCAGCGCAATCACGGCTGCATCGGTGGCCGGTTGATGCCCGCGAAACGCCTCTGACCCGCCTTGCGTGGGCATGTCGCGCGTATCGAACACGTCTTTGATGCCCACGGTAAGCCCCTGCAGCGGGCCCTGAATGGGCGAGCGATCGAGTTCGGCAGCCTGCTCCAGAACGCGTTCAGCCGCCACAAAGGCGAACGCACCGATGAGGGGCTCGCGCTCACTGATTCGGGCAAGACTCGCTTGGGCGTAGGCCTTCGCTGTCAGTTCACGCCGTTGCAGCAACCGGGCGGCCTCAAAGCCGCTCAGTTCATTGATCGCTTGAGCGGCCATGGTCAGCGCGTCTCCGGGTTGAGCGCCGCCCACACGCGGGCTGGCGTAAAGGGCATGTCGATGGCAGCCGCTCCGTTCGCGGCAAGCGCATCACTCATTGCGTTGGCAAGCGCGGGCAGTGATCCGGTGCAACCTGATTCGCCGACGCCTTTCGCACCCGTGCGGTTCAGCGTGGTGGGGATCGGCAGATTGTCGCTGACCAGTTCGGGTACGCAGCCGGCCTTGGGCATGGCGTAGTCCATGAACGAGCCCGAGCTGAGCTGGCCACGTGCGTCATACACCACGTTCTCGCAGAAAGCCTGCCCCCATCCCTGCACCACGCCGCCCTGCATCTGGCCATGCACCAGCTGTTCGGAGATCAGCCGGCCCGCATCGTCGACCGACACATACCGTATTAGCTGGGTGGTCCCCGTACTGGGGTCGATTTCGATCTCGGCGACATGGCAGCCGTTGGGAAACGTGGCCCCCGACTTTGCCTGCGCTTCAATGGCGAGTTGCGAGCGCTCCGCCGCGCTCAGCGAGCGCACCCAGGCGGACAGATCGAACGACGCATCAGGTGATTCGCCACGCGCGGCGCGAAGGCCGTTGACCCGCTCGCGAATCTGCTCACACATGACGGTGATTGCACTGCCTGCGCCATAAAGCGTTCGCGAGCCCTCGGTGCCATTGCCAACCACTGACACACCATGATCGCCCGCCCGATACATCACCCGATCAGCAGGCAGACCAAGCGCCTCTTCGACCATGGTCGCAAATGAGGTTTCATGCCCCTGACCCGACGCGCCGGTTGCGCCGAAGATGATCAGGTTGCCCGTGTCATCGAACTCGCCCCGCACCGAGTCATGAGGCGCCGAGCCCATACCGGAAACCTCGAGCCAGCTGGCAAGCCCGATGCCTCGCAATCGGCCCTGGGCCTGGGCCGCCGCCCGGCGAGCCGGAAAACTGTCGAACTCGGACAGCTCAAGTGCCCGCGCCAGCAGGCGCTCAAAATTGCAGTGGTCGTACACCGTGCCATTGGCAGTGCGATAGGGAAACGCTTCGGGTGTGATGAAGTTCAGACGCCGCAGCGCGATCCGATCAAACCCATGCTCGCGCGAGGCGTGGTCCATCAGCGCCTCAATCGCATACGCGATGTCGGGCCGCCCTGCGCCGCGGTAGGCGGACACGGGCACGGTGTTGGTGTAGGCAAGCCGCGAGCTCATATGCAGAGCCGGCACCCGATACACGCCGCCCATCGATACCGACAGATTCCGTGTTCCCACCAGCGTGCCGGCAAAAACAATGTAGGCGCCCAGGTCGACCGTGTCCTCAAAGCGAAGCGCTAGAATCCTGCCCTCGGCATCCAGCGCGATCTGACCGTCCAGCGTCAGCGCCCGCCCGTGCCAGTCGCTCAGAAAAATCTCAGAACGTGACCCCAGCCAACGCACCGGCTGGTTGAGCTTGCGCGCTGCGAGCACAGCCAGAACATGTTCGGAATAGGGGCTTGCGCGAAGACCGAACGAGCCCCCCACATCCTGGCTGACGATGTCGAGCTGCTGCGGCGCGAGGCCCGTGGCTGCGCACATCTGCTTGGTCATGCTGGGCACGCCCTGCGTCGGCGCGAACAGCCGCGTGCGATCAGCGTTGCGGTCATGCACCGCCAGCACGGCACGCGGCTCCATCGGCGCACCGATCAGTCGCTGGCTGTTGATCTTCAGACGGCTGACGTAGGTGGCGCGCGCGAAGGCAGCGTCCACCGCGGCACGGTCTCCCGCTTCGTAGTGAACCGACAGATTGCCCGGCACACCAGGATGCAGCGCGATCGCACCCGGCGCGATCGCCTCGTCAAAGCTGGCAACCGCTGCCAGCTCCTCATAGTCGATCAGCGCCAGCTCAGCGGCGTCCTGTGCAGCATCAGCCGTATCAGCCACCACGAATGCAACCGGCTGGCCTAAGAAATGCACCCGGTCGCGCGCCAGCACCGGCATCAGCACCACGCGCTGCGGCGCGCCATCCGGACTGGTAACCGCCATCAGGTTGGGAAGCTCCTTCGGACCATCCACCTCGATGTCAGCTGCAGTGAGCACCAGCCGCACACCGGACGCCGAAGCGACCGCCGACAGATCGCAGCGACGGATCCAGGCATGCGCGTGCGTCGAGCGGATCACGTAGGCATGCAGCATGTCGGGCGCAAGATGGTCGGCGGCAAAGCGACCCGCGCCAGTAATCAGGCGGTGGTCTTCGCGGCGCGCATAGCGAATCGGTTGACCCGCAACGTGCGACGACGCGGGTGAAATCGGGTGCGATGCCAAATTCGACAAGGGGAACTCCGTTTCCAGGGGTGACGACTGCCGGATTCCGAGCGATGCGCCGCTAGAGCCTCGGCCTGACGACACTAACAGGTTTGTATCGACGCAGCGACCCGTCAAACTCGATTGAATCGCCGACGCCCGACTCGCAGTCCAAGCCGCAACCCCATTCTCAGGTGGGATTTTTTCCCATATAATTCGGAAGACTCTGGCATATCCGATATGCTTCAAAGCTCGAATTCCCGACCATCACTTTTGATCGATGCGACCGCCATGCCTGAACGCCTGCCACGCTTCGCCCCTGCCACATCGTTTTTGTGGACCATCACACTTTCGCTGATCCTGACCGCATGCGGCGGCTCGGGTTCGTCGGGAGGCGCCTCACCGGTGGCCAACGAACCCAGCGCCGCCATTGCAGCCCAGGTCGACGAGATCCGCCCCGCCGATGAAAGCGAAAGCGTCGGCGTGTTCGTTGAACTGAACGACGGCGCGCCGGTGGCTGCCGCCACGGTCAGCGACACCGACGGCCGTCGCGCCTGGCTGCAGCAGCGCTTCATTTCCGACCTGAGCACTGCTGCCTCGGCACCCCTGGCGGGCGTTTCCACCACCCGTTGCAGCAGCGCAGATCTGCAGTCCCGGCTCGAACGGGCCCAGCGGCCGGTCTCGGGCAGCACCGTTCGCATCGAATTGACATCCTGCGAACTCGATCTGCTGCCGCGCTTATCCATCGTGCGGGGCGTTCATGCCGACCGACCGCTCACCACCCAGGCGGCCAGCGACGCGACCGCGCTGCATCAGGCCATCGTGCAGTCGTTTGATGGCCAAACCGCCTGGCCCGCGCTCTCGGGGCAACCCCTGGAAGGCGGCTCGCGGGTTATCGCCGTGCTCGATACGGGCGTTGAGGATCGGCATCCGGCGCTGGCGGGCACCAAGGTGCTTCCGGGCGCATGCTTTTCCACGGCGGCCAATGGCGGAACAGGCTTCTGTCCCAATGGGACCAGCATCGACACCACCAGCAGCACGGCAGGCCGCAGTTGCGTGGACCGCTTCGCCAACCGCAGTGCCGCACTGTCGGCCGGTTGCGGACATGGCACCAGCATGGCCGCTGTCGCTGCGATGGACTACAGGCAGGTTGCTGCCGACCGGGGTGGCGTCGCCCGATCGGCCAGCATCCTTCCCGTCCAGGTGTTCAACGCCGATTCGCGCGGCGCAATCAGCGCCAGTTCAGGCGATCTGCTCGCGGCAATCGAGTGGGTCACCGAGCAGGCGCGCCTGCGTCGCACATCGGGGCAGGCTCCGATTGCCGCGCTCAACCTCAGCCTGGGTGCGGGCGCGTATTCCGCGGCCTGCGATACCGATTACCTGGGCGGACTGTTCCGCAACGCGTTTGATCGGCTGCGCGCTCAAGGTGTCGTGCCCGTGGTGGCTGCGGGCAACAGCGGCACGATGGGTGCTGTGGCGTTTCCCGCCTGTGTCAGCAACGCGCTGCCCGTTGCCGCCGCGCGTCTCAACTATTCGGGCCTCGCCTCGTACAGCAACTTCAGCAGTCGGGTGAAAGTCGTCGCCATCGGCGGCGACACGGTTGGCGCCTACCGCGCACCAGTGCCCTGTTCAACGAGCAGCGCCACCGACTGCTGGGCCGCCACCATGGGGACATCACCAGCCACCGCCATGGTGTCGGGGGCGGTAGCCGCTCTGCACGCCCTGCAAAGCGCGCCCAACGCGGCCCAGGTTCAGGCCGCGCTTACCACCAACCTCGCAGCGTCCGATTCACGCGCGCGCTCGCTCACTGTCGCGGGCATCACGGTCCCTGCGTTGCGGCTGACGCCCAGCGCAGAATTGCTGGCAGGCGCCGGCACAACCGCATCAGGCGGCGTTGCCTCGGGGTCGACCGCTTCCGGCAACGGCACGAGTTCGGGCGCAGGCACATCAAGCGGATCGGGCACGGGGACCGGATCGGGATCCAGCGAGGGCGTTGACACCATCACCAAACGGTCGACCCGGATCTGCGTGTACTGGTGGACCAACTACTCCGGGCTTGGATCGTGTGCAATTGCCCGCCTGGACGCCGACGACAGTCCGATCGTTTACAGCTACCTGGGCCCGGTTCGATCGGTCACGATACGAGACGCCGATACCAATCAGCCCGTAGCAGGGCGGGTGCGCGTCACGCTCTACGCCAGTTTCCGTACAAGAAGCGATGTGTCGATTACCCAGGACACCCCGGCGATTGCAGGGGGCCCCTTCAATTCGCTGGTACGAAGTATTCAGGTGTCGCCGCTATCGCAGTGATGAGTGATGCGTTCAGGTAACAGCATGACGCGCCTGGAAGCGGGGCTCGCGCCACTCCGCGCGTTCGATGACCTGCTGCAGATGTTCTGCCGCGCGCCATACCTCGGCAAAACCCAGGTAAAGCGGCGTGAACCCAAACCGCAGAATGTCCGGAGCGGTTGAACCGTTTCCGGCACGGAAATCACCAATGACACCGCGCGCAATCAGGGCCTGAACCATTGGGTAGGCGCCCTCGCGTCGAGTAAGACTGACCTGTGAGCCTCTTGCCGAATGCGCCCTCGGCGTGACGATATCCAACCCGTGATTGCCTGCGAACCGGTCAATACGGTTGATGAACAGATCGGTGAGCGCGAGCGACTTCGCGCGCAGCGCTGCCATGCCTCCCAAGCCTTCAGCGGCCAGCACGGTACTGACACCTTCATCGAGCGCGACCAGGCTCAGAATAGGCTGAGAGCCGCACTGATATCGAAGGATGCCCGGCGCCGGTTCATAGCCCGACGTAAAAGCAAACGGCGCAGCATGGCCCCACCAGCCGGAGAGCGGCTGCAGTGCGCGGTTGGCATGGCGGGGATGCACCCATACAAATCCCGGCGCACCCGGCCCACCGTTCAGGTATTTGTAGCCACAGCCAATCGCGAAATCCGCATCGGCCGCGTGCAGGTCTACCGGGACCGCGCCTGCGCTGTGGGCGAGGTCCCAGATGATGAGTGCGCCTGCCGCATGCGCGCGTTTGGTGATCGCGGCCATGTCATGCATGGCGCCGGTTCGGTAGTTGACATGCGTGAGCATCAACACATCGACACCCGCGTCGATGGCATCGCCCAGCGCCTCGTTATCGACCGCAAGCAGGCGCGCACCGCGCTCCCGGCAAGCCCCTTCCGCGATGTACAGATCGGTTGGAAAGTTTGCCCCTTCGCTCAGAACCGTCAGAGGCCGCTGGCGCCGTGAGCCTGAGAGACCAAGTGCCGCGCAGAGCACCTTGTACAGGTTGATGGACGTGCCGTCGACCGCAAGCACCTCGCCTTCGCGCGCACCGATCAAACGCGCGATACGGTCGCCCACCCGGCGCGGCAGGTCAAACCAGCCCGCATCGTTCCAGCTTCGGATCAGCCCCTGCCCCCACTGCCGCGTGATGGCATCACTGAGCCGCCCGGCTGTCTGCTTTGGCAAAACGCCCAGCGAGTTGCCATCGAGATAGATCAGATCGCTTGGAAGCGCGAACTGCGCCCGCAACCCGCCAAGCGGATCGACGCGGTCGCGATCCAGGCAGGCCTCATAGGTTTGCGGGATCGGGTCTGAGTGCATTGACTTCATGGTGATCGACTCCAGCTTTCGATGGGCATGCGCTAACCAGCCCGCGCCCCGCGACGCAACACCCGCTCGCCGCTCAGTAGATGCTCGCGAAAACCCGACGCGATCGGCGAGATCTGCCGCTGCCGCGGGTGCACCACGTGCCAGGACGAACTGATGGGGAAGCCTTCAACAGCCAATACCGCCACGCCGTCCTCGCGCTCGCGCCCGTGCAAGGTATGGCGCGACACCACGCCCAGTCCCAAGCCACCGGCAACCGCTTCCTTGATCGCCTCATTGCTGCCCAACTCCAGCCGCACACGGGGCTTGAAGCCGCGCCGGCGAAAGTAGCGGTCAACCGCCATCCGGGTGCCCGAGCCTGGTTCGCGCAAGATGAAGCGTTGGCCCGAAAGCTCGGAAAGCGTGGTGTCGTCTCGTCGCAGTAACGGACTGCCTGTGGCCGAAATGAGCACCAGCGGATTGGCCATGAACACCTGGTCGTCGAGATCAATGTCATCGGGCGGCATCGACATGACGTAGAGGTCATCGAGCGACTCACGCAGACGACGAACAACGCCGTCGCGATTGAGTACTTCAAGCGAGACTTCGATATCAGGATATTTGCGGCAGAAGGTGCCAACCAGGCGCGGAACGAAGTATTCGGCAGTGCTCACGATGGCCACCCGCAGACGACCGCGCCGCAGGCCCTTCATCGCATCGATTCGTTGCGCAAACTGATCCCATTCCTCGTTGATCTGGCGGGCAGTGCGGGCGAGCTCGCGGCCTGCGTCGGTGAGCCGAACCTTACGGGCGATGAGCTCATACAGCGGAAAGCCAACCGTTTCAGTAATTTCGCGCAGCTGCATTGAAGCGGTGGGCTGCGTGACATTAACCAACCGCGCTGCCGCACTGACGCTACCCGTTTGCGCAAGCGCAAGAAACAGGCGCATCTGTCTGAAAGTAATCGGGTGCATCGTCAGGTAACAAATAGATTTTTATCTATGAATTGGTAAGGCCTAATCAATTTTACCTGGGTATTGGCAAAAAACGAAAATGGCACGGAACGCTTCCAAATGTCATGAACGCCCTCTTCGATCCCGCCATCCTGTTTTTTGTTTTTGGCCTGTTCGCCGGCCTGGTGAAATCAGATCTGGAAATTCCGGCGCCGATCGCACGGTTTTTGTCACTCTATCTGCTGATGGCACTGGGCCTGAAGGGTGGCTTTGCACTGGCGGAGTCGGGCCTGACCATGGCAGTGATGGCCAGCCTGATTGGCGCTGTCCTGATGGCGCTCATTGCCCCGGCGATCGGCTATCTCGCGCTGCGAAATCGGGTCAGCCGATACGACGCAGCGGCCATCGCCGCATCTTACGGATCCGTCAGTGCCGTCACCTTTCTGACCGCGGCGCAATATCTCGAAGATTTTGGCATGCCCGCAGGGGGCCACATGGCCGTTGCGCTGGTCCTGATGGAGTCACCCGCAATTCTGGTGGCGGTGCTGATCGCCAACGCACTTCGCGCCGCTGGCACGGTTTCGTCTACGGTCGCGGGTGGTCTTGCTGCGGCCGAGTCCCTGGCCAACCGATCCGCCGGCCAGCAAATCGGAAAAATCATCCATGAGTCGCTCACCAACGGCTCACACATGCTGTTGATCGGCGCGCTGTTGGTAGGCATTGTCAGCGGGGACTCAGGCAAGGCGGTGATGCAGCCGTTTTCCATTGACCTGTTCAAAGGCATGCTGGCCTTTTTCCTGCTGGACATGGGACTGACTGTGGCCCGAAATTTCGGTGACGCCCGCAGAGCGCCGCCTCTGCTGATGGTCTATGCGGTCATCGCACCGCTGCTGCACGCGTCGATTGCTCTGGGACTGGCCCTGATGCTGCGACTGGCCGCTGCGGATGCGGCACTGCTCATGGTGCTGTCTGCGAGCGCGTCGTATATCGTGGTGCCTGCCGTGATGCGACAGGCCATTCCTGAGGCCAATCCGGCGCTTTACTGCGGCCTGTCTCTCGGGATCACCTTTCCGCTCAACCTGCTGGTCGGCATCCCCCTGTACAGCTGGGCGGCGCGGTGGCTGCTGGGCTAACCGCGCGGTGCCGCTCTGCCGGTCAGTTCATACCGACCTCGAAGCCGCGCCGAACACCCGGGCGCGCCATCAGCTGGTCATACCAGCGCCTGACATTCGGATACTCGGCAAGGTCGACCTTGTGCCGCTCATGGCGCCAGGCCCAGCCGAGAATTGCGAAATCGGCAATCGACAGCTCGCCTGCGAAAAATTCGTGCGTTGCCAGCCGCTTGTCCATGACGCCATAGAGCCGCCGCGTTTCCTTACTGTAGCGCTCCAGCCCGTAGCGCTGGTCCTCAGGGTTGCTGACGCCAAGAAAGTGGTGCACCTGTCCGGGCATTGGGCCGAATCCGCCCACCTGCCACATCAGCCACTCGAGCGCCTGGACTCGCAGGCGCGCATCGCGCGGTAAGAACTGGCCGGTTTTTTCAGCCAGATAAATCAGGATGGCGCCTGATTCAAACACGCTGATCGGCTGACCATCCGGTCCCTCAGGATCAACGATCGCGGGAATCCTGTTGTTTGGGCTGATGCGCAGAAACGCTTCATCAAACTGGCGCCCCTGCGTGATGTCGATGAGATGAACCGCATAGGGCAATGCCATCTCTTCGAGCGCGACGCTGATTTTGCGTCCGTTTGGCGTGTTCCAGGTGTAGAGGTCAATCGGCGAGGCCATGGCGCAATCTCCGGAAACTTGGTCGCGCCACGATAACCGGCCAGTGTCAGTCTGACCAACATGCGCGCGATGAAATGGCACGGCCGCTGTCTCGATACGCACTCAGCCGATGACATACCCACCATCGGCGATCAGCGTTTCGCCGGCGATGTAGGCCGCAGCGTCGGACGCAAGGAAAACGATCAGGTCGGCGATTTCCTGCGCTGAACCCCAGCGACCCAGCGGTACCCGGGACAGGCCTCGGTCGCCGGAATACCCTGGCGCTGCGGTCTGTTGGGTCATGCGGGTGATGGATCGGCCAGGGGCCAGGCACACCACTCTTACGCCATGTGGCCCCCATTCAATAGCGGCCGCCCGGGTCAGTTGCGATACGGCAGCCTTGGCGGCTGCGTAAATACCGCGGTTCTCTCCGCCACAAAAGGCGGTTTGAGACCCGACAGACACAATGACGCCGCGGCCTTGCGCCACCATCAGGCGACCGAAATGCTGGGTGAGCAAAAAGACCCCCAGAAAGTCGGTGTCGATCAGATGGCGCGCCTCGGCTTCGCTGGTGTCGAGCAGAGGTTTGGCAACCAGCGCGCCGGCATTATTGATGAGCACGTCAACCGTGCCAACGGCAGCTGCCAGCTCGCCGATCGAAGGCGCGTCAGCCTGATCGAAGACGAAGGCCTGGGCGCCCAGCTGGGCGGCGAGCGCCTTGACGGGTTCGGCCTCGATATCAGCGAGCACCAGCGACGCACCCTGCGCGTGAAAACGTCGGGCGGCCGCCTGTCCAAAGCCGTTGGCAGCCCCCGTGATCAGTACCCGCCGACCGGTGAAATCAAATGACTCAGCAAGCGGTGTCATCCGTGGCCTCGCTGTTTGACCCACTCGAGCGTCCGGCGCGTGCCTTCGACCATCGACACGCGGGGGTTGAATCCCAGGTCGCGCCGCGCGGCATCGATTGTGAGTGCGCCTACGGCAAAGCTGCCCACCGGCAGGGCTTGCGGATCTTCAACGATTCGCGCCTGAGGCAGGCTGTGACGAATCGCGGCTTCGACCTCGGGAAGGTCGTGCACGACACCGGGACCCACGTTGTAATGTCGCTGAGCCAATGAGTTTGCGTCGAGTGCGCCAATGACCGCGTCGACCACGTCGTCCACATAAACGAACTGACGCGTTCTGCGCGGGTCGCTCCGAAAGCGCGCAGGCTCTCCACGCAGGCCCGCTTCAATGGTCAGGCGAATCACGCACGGGGTTACCCGTCCAGGCCCGTAGCAGCCCGCCACGCGAAGCGATACCGCATCCAGCCCAAACTGCGCGTGATAGGCCGTGATCAGCGCATCTCCCGCCGCTTTGGTGGCGCCGTAAAGCGTCGTCGGCTGCAAGAGCGCTCGCTCGCTGACGGGCGAGAGGTCAGGATGTTCGCCATAGGCGAGCACCGACGAAAAACAGACCACACGCCGAAGCCTGTGAATGCGCGCAGCCTCAAGCAGCCCGGCCACCCCCGCGAGATTGATATCGACGATTCGGGCCGGTGCATCCGGCAGCAGCATCGGCCCCGATACGCCACCTGGATGAATGATGTCGGTGATCCCAAAACGCTCGATCACCTCATGCCAGCGATGCGGATCGGGCAGATCGTGCGTAAGCACCGGAAAGGGCTCGTTGGCGCCTACGCGCTGATCCATGCCCACAACCGATCGACCCATCGCAAAAAATCGATCGGCCACGGCGCGACCAATCAGGCCGCTCAGCCCGGTGACAAGGATGGTGCTCATTTGATTGGCATCAGAAGGTCCGGCAACCAGGTGGTGAGTTCCGGATAAATTGTGATTAACCCGAGCGTGACCAGCATCGTGCCGAGGATAGGCCACATCTCTTTCCAGAACTGCATCATCGAGAGGTTAGCAATTCGACACAGCAGGAACATGGTGAGGCCGTACGGCGGGGTGACAAGTCCGATCAGCAAGGTGAACACCGTGATGACGCCAAACTGCACTTCATTGATACCCAACGCAGTCACCGTTGGCATCAGCAGCGGCACAAACACCAGAATGATGGGCACCGTGTCGAGCATGCAGCCAAGCAGCATGTAAATGATGATCACCGCAAACAAAAATACCGCCGGCTCCTTCGTGATGCCGGTCATCCAGGTGGCCAGACCATCGGCCACGCCATACAGCGTGAGCACCCTGCCAAACACGGCTGCAGCTGCAATGATCAGAAATACCGAGCCCATGGTTCGCGAGGTGGCCAGCACCTGGCGCGCAAACGATGCCGGTGTCATTTCGCGGTAGATGAATCCGCCCGTGATAATGACTGCCAGCACACCGAGCACGGCGGCTTCAGTGGGCGTGGCAATACCGGAAAGGATGCTGCCTAGTACGACCGCCGGAATCAGCAGCACAGGCATGCCCACCGCAGTGGTCCTTACCCGCTCTTTCATGCTGGCCTTGGGTTCGCGCGGATAGTTGTTTCGGCGCGCCTGAACATAGGCCTGCAGCATCAGCAGCAGGCCAAGGAGCGCGCCGGGAATCGCGCCACCCAGAAACAACCGGCCGACCGACGCCTCGGTAGCCGCCGCATAGAGGATGAACGCGATCGACGGCGGAATCAGCGGACCGATCATCGCAGCGCCAGCAATGATTGAGGCCGCATAGGCCACCGGATATCCCGCTCGCTTCATGGCCGGAATCAACAGTTTGCCGGTGGCTGCCGCATCCGCCAGGTCAGACCCCGACATGCCTGCCATCACCACATTCACCGAAACGCTGACGTGCGCAAGGCCGCCCCAGATATGTCCGATCCAGGCCTTGGCAACATTGACAAGACGCTGCGTAACCCCCGAGGCAAGCGCGAGGTCGCCCATGAGGATGAAGAATGGGATGGCAAGCAGAACGAAGTGGTTCACGCCCTGCCACATCGTGGTGGGCAGCGTGGAAATCGGAATGGACGAGGGCGCAAAGATCAGCCCGACCAGCGAGGCGCCGATAAGCGTGATGGCAATCGGTACGCGCAGCGCGAACAGCACAAAAAACACAATGATGATGAGGGTGAGCCCGTCCATGAATCGCTGCTTTCCTGGTCAGATCTCGACGGCACCGCCGCGGGTGCGCACCGGTGCGCCAGTGAAGCGGCGCACCAGCAGTCCGATTGAAAAAATGATCATCAGCCCTGCTGTGACCGGGATCGAATACGCGAAGATCGACAAGGGCAAGCCGAGGGAAATTGACTGCATGATGTCGAGCATTCGGGCATTGTTCCAACCCCACCATGCCACCGGTGTCAGCAGCGCAATCGTAAGCAGATCGCAGAACATCAGAAGCAAACGTTGCAGGCTCGATGGCAGCAGATCAAAGACCGCGTTCATCGTGATGTGCTCATCGGTGCGCTGCAGCGTGGCTGCTGCCCACAGCGTCGCCCACACCATGAACAGCCGGCCGGCCTCTTCGGTCCAGGGCAAGGTGACATCGTCGGGCAGCACGTAGCGGGCCAGCACCTGAATGGTGGAGGCGCCCAGCATCAGCAGCATCAGGAAAACCGTGACCGAGTTTTCGAAGTTGCGCCAGATGCGGGGTATCCAGGGCAGATCGGTGTGGTCAGTCCGAATCAGCCAACCCAGCCAGAGCGCGAGGATCACGCACAGCCAGAACAGCACCTTCAGTTCAAACGGCGTTGGAAACATCAGCTTGCGCTCCGCGGGTCTGCGTGCCGGGACCAGGTGCCCCAGCGGCCGGCGTCAACCGCCGACAGAAAATCCTGAACCATCTGGTTAAAGAGCATGGGCTCCTCAAGATTCATCGCGTGGCCGCACATGGGCAGCATCGCGAGGCCAGCATACGGCGCATGGTCGCGAATGAACCGGCAGGCCTCATGCGACGGAAAATCCTGGTCGCCTGTCATCACCAGAATCGGCATGGATAGCTTTTGAAGCTGCGCGCCAAGCGCATTCACAGGCTGCCGATCGACCAGGGTGATGCGCATCAGCTTTTCAGCAGCCACGGGCGACAGATCGTGCAGCAGCCCCAGGAACTGCTGCCAGCCGCGCGGATCTTTGGTTTGAAATACCGCCCGCTGCGGCGCCTGCTCGATTGCGGCGAAGGCTTTCGCGGTGCCATGCTGCGCAATGTCATCGGCAAGCGCGCGGGCGCCCGCCAGCCAGCGCTCGCGATCGCTGGTACCCGCCCCCGCGCCAACCACCACCAGCCCCATGACGCGCGACGGATGCGCGATCGCGAAATTGAGCGCTACGTTGCCGCCAGTGGCCTGACCGACAATGTGCGCACGTTCAATGCCGAGGGAATCGAGCAGGCCCGCCAGGTCATCGATCAGATGGCGGTGCAGCCACTGCGAATCATCCTGCGGCACGGTCGACGGCGGATAGCCACGACCGTTGAAGGCGATTGCCCGATAGCGACGACCGAAGAAGCGAAGCTGTGCTTCCCAGGCTCTCGCGTCGCTTGCGTATTCATGACAGAACACCAGCGGAACACCCGACCCCACTGATTCATAGTGGAGCCGGATGCCGTTGGCGTGAACGATGGGCATTGACCAATCAACGCTGCGCGTCGATCACCTCTTTCAGAAGATCGGCGCCCACCATGGTCGAAAAATACTTGTGAACGCCCGCCACTGCGGACTCAAAAGGTGCGCGCTCGGGCCGAATCAGCTTCACGCCATTCTTTTCCATCAGCGCGATCGCGTCTTCGTTAGCCTTGGCCGCTCCTGCCCGCATGGTTTCGCCCGCAGCCCGCGCAGCCTTCAGCACCGCGTCCTGGTGCGCCGGCGACAGCGAGGCGAACCTCTTCATATTCATCACGTAGACCGTGGCCGTGAAGATGTGGTCGGTGATCGCCAGGCTCTTGGCAACTTCAAACAGCTTGGAGTCGGCCATGCCGTGGTAGTTGGTGTCCACGCCATCGATCGTGCGCTGTTGAAGCGCGGTGTACACCTCGGGCCAGGCCATCGGAACCGGGTTGCCACCAAACGCCTGCACCGTGCGAACGTAGAGCGCGTTCTCGATCACCCGAATCTTCTTACCCTTCATGTTGGCGGGCTGGTTGATGTCGGTGCCATTCATGAGAAAGCCGCGGAAATCCCAGACGCCCCATGACAGGCCTTTGATGCCCTTGGATTCAAGCGTGCCGAGAATGCGCGTGCCGGTGGGGCCGGTAAGCACCTTCCAGGCCGAGTCGCGGTTCTTCCAGATGTAGGGAAGCTCGGTGATGCTGAAGGTAGGTTCGATGGCGGCCACAATACCCGAGCCATTCATCGCGATGTCAAGCGTGCCCAGCCGTACCTGCGACAGCATCTCGAGCTCGCCGCCCAGTTGCCCGTTGGGGAACAGTTCAATTTCGATTTCGCCGTTTGACAGCCGTCGCACGGTATCGGCAAATGCTTTGCCGCCCTGACCGGCAATCGCCGCGGCCGACGTGACATGTCCCAGCCGCAATTTGACCTTTGCCTGAGCCGAAGCCTGGACTGAAAACGCACCCAGAACGGCCGACAAAAGGCCGGCAACCAACCACTTAGATTGAAGCATGGGACTCCTCCGATGGGGTTCAATAATGAGCTGCCGTCAGTCACAACGCTGACGAACTGCCAGCACGGTACGCGACGATCTTTCAACGCGTCAAGCACGTGGTTGAAACGCTCGTCAGGCGGGTCCCTGGAACCCGTTCGTGTACACGACCGGCTGTTTCAGCTAAGGTTTCCCCCAAGACTGACTGAAAGCAGCTCATCCCCATGACACGTGAACCCCATTCCCTCACCGCCTCCGAGGCCGCCGCAGCCATCGAATCGGGCAGTCTGAGCGCCGAATCTCTGGTGCGCAGCTGCCTCGAACGCATCGACGCCCGCGAGCCTCAGGTGCATGCCTGGGTGCATCTCGATCGTGACGCAGCCATCGCCGCCGCCCGGCGCGCTGATGCAGGGCCGCGATCCGGCCTGCTTCACGGCATTCCCGTCGGCTTCAAAGATGTGATCGACACTGCCGATCAGCCCACGGCTTACGGGTCGCCGATTTACACCGGTCATCGGCCCGTGACCGACGCAGCCTGCGTTGCGCTCACACGCGAGGCCGGTGCGCTGGTCCTGGGCAAAACCGCTTCCACCGAATTCGCCTATCGCCATCCCAGCACCTGCACCAACCCACACAATCCCGCGCACTCCCCCGGCGGGTCATCTTCGGGGTCGGCGGCTGCAGTGGCCGACCTGATGGTGCCCCTCTCGGTTGGGACGCAAACCAGCGGGTCGGTCATCCGACCTGCCTCCTACTGTGGCGTTCACGCAATCAAGCCCGGCTACGGCGAACTGAGTTTCTCAGGCGTGAGGCATCTGGCGGAAAGTCTTGACACCCTGGGCTGCATGGCGCGCAGCATCGAAGATCTGGCGCTTTTCATGGCGGGGCTTCAAATGCGCGACTACCGCCGCGTTGGCGACGGATTGCAGCGCGCGCCGAGACTCGCTGTCTACCGCAGCGAGCTGTGGGAAGACGCCCAGCCCGATGCCCGTCAACGGTTCGACGAGGCGCTGCAGACGCTCGCCCGCGCTGGCGCCGAACTGACCGAAATCACCAACCCCGGCCTCGATCGCAAGCTGCTGGACGCAATCTGGCTGGCCACCAAATTTGAGGCAGGCCGCGTGCTGGTGCGCGAATATCGACATCACCGCGAGTCGATGTCAGCGCCCGCGCAGGCGCTGGTTGGCGATGCCCGGGCCATTGGCCTTGACGCCTATCATGCCGCCAGCAACGAGATGGAACGCGGCCGCAATCACCTGCTCGCGCAGCTCGCACCGTTTGATGCAACCCTCACCCTGTCGGCCGTGGGCGAGGCGCCGCTTGGGTTGCATGACACGGGCCCCGTTCTGTTCAACTATCTCTGGACCCTTGCCTGGACACCGGCGCTCAATCTGCCGGTGATGCGTGGCAACAGCGGCCTGCCGGTCGGCCTTCAAGTGGTCGGCGCACGACACGGCGAGCAGGCCCTGCTCGCCACGGGCCGCTGGATCGAGCGGCAGCTTGCCTGAGGACACCCCATGAACGATCTCAGCCGTCCCGCCGTCCCGTTAATGTTTGAAGACGCCATCGCCAAACCGCTCGCGTGGATCCGCGATGAGGTGAGCGAAAGCGATTGGCGCGTTCCGGTCCCTGCCGAAGCGCTGGCCGAAATTGATCAGGTCATCGACATCCTGCGCGCAAATCCTATGGACATTCGCGCTCTGTGTCCGGACGACTATCCGCTTGAAGCCTGCCGCGCGTTGATGGACAGGGTTCGCCATCAGCTTGATCACGGCATCGGCATGGTGGTGCTTGACCGGATGGCCGTTGAGCGCCACGACAAGGAGTCGCTCACAGCCATTTACTGGATGCTGTCGTCGATGATTTCGCGGCCGGTCGCTCAGTCGTACGACGGCCGACTGCTTTACGACGTGCGCGATACCGGTAAAAAGACCGACACGCGGGTACGCGCTGATCTGACAAATCAGGAAATCTCCTGGCATAGCGACTACGGCTTCAATTTTCCGCCGCCCTATCTGGGGCTTCTGGTGCTCCGAACGGCGCGCTCAGGGGGCATCAGCAAGGCAGCCAGCATGATGACCGTGCACAACGATCTGCGTGAAAAGCGTCCAGATCTGCTGCGCCGGCTCTATGAGCCCTTTCACTGGAACCGTCAGGGCGAGCATCCGGAAGGCGCGCCCGTCACGCATTTTTTTCCGATCTTCCAATGCCATGATGGGGTGGTGCGCTCGCGATTCAATCCGGCCCTGGTGCCCAAGGGCTACGAGCTGGTGGGTCTTCAACCGGACGCGCTGGGCCTGGAAGCACTGCGCGAGGCCGGCAAAATCATGTCAGACGAGCGCAATCACATTACCTTTGTGCTGAAGCCAGGTGAAATCCAGTACGTCAACAACTTCCGACTCGCCCATCTTCGCACCGACTATGACGACTACGATGAGCCCGACCGCAAACGCCATCTGGTGCGAATCTTTCTTCGCGACTTTGGCAGGCGTTCCTACATGGGCTAACTGGAGCACCCGATGACTACATTGATCAGTCCGCAGACGCGCGGCGTTTTTATCATCGCGGCGACGCCCTTCACTGACGCGGGCGAGGTCGACTATGAAAGCATAGACACCCTCACCGACTTTTACCTCAGCTTTGGCATCGATGGCCTCACGATTCTCGGCATCATGGGCGAAGCTCAAAAGCTCTCGGCCGAGGAGTCGCTTGCAGTCATGCGCAGGTATCTGGCGCGCGTCGCCGGACGCATTCCAGTGATCGTCGGGGTCACGGCCCCCGCTTATGACCCGATGGTCTCGCTCGCACGCGCATCGATGCAAGAGGGGGCGGCAGGCGTGATGATTGCGCCACCGGCAAACGTCAAGACCGACGAGCAGTTTTTCAATTTCTTCTCGGGAGCCTGCCGGGCACTCGGACCGGAGGTGCCGGTTTGCCTGCAGGATTATCCGGCTGTAACCGGCGCCTGGATGTCAGTGCCGGTCTTTGAGCGCATCGTGCGGGAACTGCCCCAGGTCGTGATGCTCAAGGCAGAGGATTGTCCAGGCCTTACCAAAATCTCCCGAATCCGGGCCCTTGAAGCCAAGGGCCTGCGACGCAGCGCCATTCTCGTGGGCAACAACGGATTGTTCTATCCGCTCGAGCTTGCACGGGGCGCCGATGGTCCGATGACAGGCGTGGCCTACCCCGAGATGCTCACCGAGGTCTATCGCGCCATGCAGGCTGGAAACCGAGACCTCGCGGACGATATCTTTGAGATCTATCTTCCGCTTGTTCGCTACGAGACCCAGGCTGGGGTGTCGCTTGCCTGGAGAAAAGAAATACTGCGTCGGCGTAAAGCCATCCGCAGCGCCAAGGTAAGAGCGCCCGGCGCGCAACTCAACGCGGATGAACACGATGACCTCACCCGGATGATGGCGAGGATCGATTCGAAGCTTGCCGCACTCAAGCGCGCCTGAACACGTCTTAACCGGCGCAACAGGGATTCGTTCATGCAATTTGATATCGTGATTCGTGGCGGCACTGTGGTCAACGCTGACGGGCCTGCTCGCGCCGATGTGGGTATTGTGGGTGAGCGTATTGTCGCGGTCGGTGAAGGCCTGGCCGCGGGGCGGCGCGAGATTGATGCGCGTTCCCGCCTGGTGATGCCGGGCGGTGTGGATAGCCATTGCCACATCGAACAGGTCTCTTCATTCGGAATCATGTGCGCTGATGATTTTTATTCGGCGACGGTATCCGCCGCGTTTGGCGGCACAACCACGGTGATTCCTTTTTGCGCGCAGCACCGGGGTGATCGTATCCCCGACGTGTTGGCCGACTACCACCAGCGTGCTGCCGAAAAAGCCGTGATCGACTATGGCTTTCACCTCATCGTCGCCAATCCCGATGAGCAAACGCTTGCCGGCGATCTGCCCGAGGCGATCGAAACGGGAATACGCTCGTTCAAGATCTTCATGACCTATGAGCGCATGCGGCTCCACGACGAGCAGATTTTGGATGTGCTCATGACCGCGCGCCGCCACGGCGCACTGGTGATGGTTCACGCTGAAAATCACGGCATCATCAGCTGGCTAGCGGGCCGCATGGTGGGACAGGGCCGGGTTGCCCCGCGCTACCACGCCATCTGTCACACGCGCTCGTCCGAAGCCGAAGCCATCAATCGCGTGATTGCGCTTGCCGAGGTGGTCGACACCCCCATTCTGATTGTTCATGTGAGCACAATTGAGGGCGTGGCAGCGATACGTGAGGCGCGCGCTCGGGGTGCCAAGGTTTACGGCGAGACCTGCCCGCAGTATCTGTTCCTTACCGCAAGCGACATCGACCGTGGATTGGAGGGAGCGATGTTTTGCTGCTCGCCACCCCCGCGCGATGAAGCCGCACAGCAGGCGTGCTGGCGGGGGCTCAAGGACGGCGCCCTGGCGGTCTATTCCTCTGACCATGCGCCTTATCGCTACGACGCCAGCGGCAAGCTTCCGAAAGGCGACAAGACGACCTTCAAGGAAATGGCCAATGGCGTACCCGGGCTGGAGCTCAGGCTGCCTCTGCTGTTTTCCGAGGGCGTGGGCAAGGGGCGATTGAGCCTGGGTGAATTTGTCGAACTCACAGCCACCCGCCACGCCGAAATTTACGGGCTACCCACCAAGGGCCGCATTGCGCCAGGCTGCGATGCCGACATCGCCATCTGGGACACCGAACGCAAGCTCACCATTTCGGCGGCTGCGCTCCACGACAACACCGGCTACACGCCCTACGAGGGGCGCAGCCTATCGGGTTGGCCGGTGATGGTATTGTCCCGGGGCGACGTGATCGTCGACCAGATCCAGTCGCCTGGGGTGATTCAGGCTGCGCGCGGACGGGGCCGCTTCATTGCGCGCGACCGCAGCGATGCGGTGGTACCGGCCGGCCGCATGATTGCTGAGGTCGCCCAGCTTGCAACCTGGGGAGATACGCTTTGACTCGAAAGCTTCATATTGCCGCCGCGCAGCTGGGCGCGGTCCATCTTTCTGACACGCGTGAGGCAGTTGTTGCCCGTCTTCGGGCGCTGCTCTCGCAGGCGCATGAGCGTGGCGTGCGCTTTGTGGTGTTTCCGGAGCTTGCCTTCACCACCTTCTTCCCGCGTCACTGGTATGACAACCAGGCCGAGGTCGATGCGCGTTTTTTTGAGGCAAGCCTGCCATCGCCTGCCACGCAACCTCTGTTTGATGATGCGAAGCGCTACGGTATCGGGTTTTACATTGGCTATGCCGAGCTCACCGAGCAGGATGGACGCACACGGCGTTTCAACACAGCCGTGCTGGTCTCGCCCAATGGCGAAATCGTCGGCAAATACCGCAAGGTACATCTGCCAGGCCATGCGGACCACAAGCCGCAGGCGGCATTCCAGCACCTGGAAAAAAAATATTTCGAAGTGGGCGATCTGGGCTTTCGCACGTGGCGCCTTCAGGACGCGATCATGGGCATGCTGATCTGTAATGATCGTCGTTGGCCCGAGGCGTTTCGTGCGTTGACGCTGCAGGGTGCTGAACTCGTCGCGCTGGGTTTCAACACCCCAACCGAGAACCTCCACTATCCTGAGCCCCCGGCGCTCAGGGTGCACCATCATCTGATCATGGCGCAGGCAATGGCGTTCATGAATGCCACCTGGCTGGTTGAAACCGCCAAATGCGGCTTCGAGGACGGATTCAGGATGTTCGGGCATTCCGTGATCGTTGCCCCGTCAGGCGAAATCGTCGCCAAGACAGCGACCGAGAACGATGAGTTGATCAGCTTTGATGCAGACCTGGATATGGCACAAGATCTCAAACGCACCATGTTCAACTACGCCGCGCACCGCCGCCCGGAGCACTATCGCATTCTGGTGGACCGGATTGGTGCAGAGGTCACGCCCGCTAACGGATGACAGTCATACCGCACGGCCCGTCGCACTGATTTGGGGCGGCATGCGGTTTGCTCACAGGTATAGAGCCCCGGCCACGATCTCGGCCAACTTTTTAGGAGACTGAAATGAAACGGATGACGCTCAATACGCTGTTTGCGGTGGCCCTGGTCGCAGCGCCAGGGACGATGGCGCAGGACAAGCCGATGCTCGCGGGCGTCGATGGCACCTTCGCACCACATGCCATGCCCAAAGTGGGCGGCGGGGTGGAAGGCTTCAATATCGACCTGATCATGGAGATCGGCAAGCAGCTGGGCCGCAAGATCGACATCCAGGCGGCCGAATTTTCGGGCCTGATTCCGGCGATGAATGCGGGCCGTCTCGACTTCGTCGGCGCGCCGACAACGGTCACGCGTGAGCGCGCCCAGAACCTGCTCTTCACCGAGGGCTATCTCAACACCTACTATCAATTTCTGGTGCCCGCAGGCAGGCCTGATCTCAAGACACTTGATGACTTGAAAGGCAAGATGATTTCTGCCAACAAAGGCTCGGCCTACGACAAGTGGCTGGCCGACAATGCAGGAAAATATGGCTTCAAGCACGAGTCGTATCCGACCAACTCGGATGCAGTTCAGGCGGTGATGTCTGGCCGGGCTGATGCAACGCTGGGCGGTAACACGGTCTCGGCGTATGCGGCGCTTCGCAACAAAGGGAAACTTTCTCTCACATCGCTCAAGATTGACGAGGGTCTGGTGTGGGCCGCGGTGTTCCGCAAGGATGATGCGAAAACCCGCAATCAGGTTGATGAGGCGATCGAGTGCCTGAAGAAAAACGGCACGATCGCGCAGCTGCATGAAAAATGGTTTGGCGTGAAACCTGAGGCTGGTGCCGCGGCGGTCACCGTCTTTGCCGGATATGGCGTGCCTGGCATGCCGGGCTACGAGGCAACGCCCCACGAAGCCAAGTGTCGGTGAAGCCACCTTCCGGCGCGCAGCCCCTGCTTGAACTCCGGGGCTTGCGCAAAAGTTTTGGTGCAAGCGAAGTGGTGCGCGGGGTCGACCTTGCGGTTGTCCCGCGAGAACTTGTCTTCGTGATTGGCCCCTCGGGCTCAGGCAAGTCGACGCTGCTTCGCATGTGCAATCGGCTCGAAGAGCCTTCGGCTGGGGAAATCTGGTTCGAGGGACAGAACATCCTGGCCCCGGGCACCGATCTGAACGCGGTTCGACGCCGGATCGGCATGGTGTTTCAGTCCTTCAATCTCTATCCCCACCTCAATGCCCGAGACAATGTGGCGCTTGCGCTGATCCATGTGCTCAAGCAGCCGCGCGAAGAGGCGCATGCGCGGGCCGTCGAATCACTTCGTAAAGTAGGGCTCGGCGATCGGGGTGAGGCAAAGCCTGCCGAGCTTTCGGGCGGCCAGCAGCAGCGCGTGGCAATCGCTCGCGCGCTTGCGCTCGAGCCTGCCATCGTGCTGTTCGACGAGCCGACCTCGGCGCTTGACCCCGAGCTTGTGGGCAGCGTGCTCGCAGTGCTCAGGGAGTTGCGATCTGCCGGTATGACGATGATGGTGGTGAGTCATGAAATGGGCTTTGCCCGCGGCGCAGCCGATCGCGTGGTGTTCATGGAATCGGGTCGGATCCTGGCAGACGGTCCGCCCGAGACAATTTTTGGCGCAGGGGCGCCTCAGCGCATCCGCGAGTTTGTCGCAAGCGTCGAACACCGTTGAACCATGCAAGGCCTAATCGACACTTTTTTCAACATCGCGGTGATGGCGCAATACCTGCCCAAGGTCCTCGAGGGTATGGTCATCACGGTGCTCCTCGCCATAGCCGTGGTGCTGACAGGTCTGGCGCTGGGATTTGTGCTGGCCGTGGTGCGCAGCGCCGGTCTTCGCGTGGTCAACGTCCTGATCGTGCTGTTTGCCGATGTGTTTCGCGCCGTGCCGCCGCTGGTGATTCTGATCACGATCTATTTCGCACTACCCACGGTTGGCCTGCGCTTTACCGGCTTTGAGTCGGCCTGGATCGGCCTCTCGCTGGCGCTTGCTGCCTTCGCAGAAGAAGTGATCTGGGCCGGCATCCTGTCGGTGCCGCGCGGGCAATGGGAGGCTGCGCGCTCAAGCGGCTTAGGCTTCGCGCAGGCGATGCGTCTCGTGATTCTTCCGCAGGCCTTACGGCTTACGATTGCGCCGCTCACCAGCCGCGCCATCGTGATCACCAAGAACACGGCATTGGCCTCGGTCGTGGCGGTCGGAGAAATTCTGTACCAGGCACAGGCCGCCTATTCTTTTTCCTACAACCCGTCGCCGCTCACGCTGGGCGCGATCGCTTATCTGGTGCTGTTCATCCCGCTGGTGTGGCTCGGGCGGTGGGTGGAAACGAGGTTTGCATGGAAGCGCTGATCAGCGGATTTTTCAATCTGCAGATTCTTACTGAGGCAGCGCCCTACCTCGCGCAGGGTCTGGCCATGACCCTGATGCTCAGCCTTGTTGCGGTACCGCTTGGCCTTGCGGGGGGGCTTGCACTTGCTCTCGCATCAACGTCAAGGAGCCGCCTGCTTCGCTGGTCGGCAGTTGTGTACACCGACCTGTTTCGGGCTTTTCCGCCGCTTGTGCTGTTGCTCTTTGTGGCCTTCGGATTGCCCTTTCTGGGATTCAAGCCACCCGCCTTCATTGCGGTGGCGATCGCCTTTCTGCTCAACACTTCAAGCTATTACGGCGAGATTTTGCGCGCGGGTATTGAATCGGTGCCAGGGGGCCAGCACGAAGCGGCGCGGGCAACCGGTCTGGGCCGTTGGCAGAGCCTTCGTTATGTGATCGTGCCCCAGGCCGTGCGCAATGTGGTGCCCGATCTGATCAGTAACACCCTGGAAGTGGTCAAGCTCACATCCATTGCGAGCGTTGTGGCGCTTCCCGAACTGCTTTATACGGCAAGACAGGTCCAATCGGTCACCTACAATGCCTCGCCGGTGATTGCCGCAGGGCTGATTTATCTTGTACTGCTCTGGCCGCTGGTGCGTTTACTCTCCCGCTATGAGCGGCAGGCAGTGAGTATCCGCTAGGGCATCGAAAGAGCGTCAGACCCGAGGAGCTGATTCATGAGTCCGCGTATTCTGGTGATCAATCCCAACAGCACGGTCGCGGTCACCGAGGGCATCGACCGGGCGCTCGCGCCGCTGCGATTGCCCGGGGGCCCGCAGTTCGAGTGCGTGACACTGGCCGAAGGCCCGCCAGGCATACAGACGCAACGTGATGTGGACGGCGTGATCACGCCACTGTGTCAACTCATCGCCCAACGCGACCAGAACTGCGATGCCTTTGTGATCGCCTGCTACAGCGACCCGGGTTTGCACAGCGCTCGTGAAGTCACCCGAAAACCGGTTCTGGGCATCTCCGAATGCGGGGTACTCACCGCGCTCACGCTGGGCCAGCGCTTCGGAGTGATCGCGATATTGGCCGGTTCAATTCCGCGACACCTGCGCTATCTGGGTGCGATGGGCGTCATGGATCGGCTCGCAGCCGAGTTGCCGGTTGGGCTGCAGGTGACCGAGTTGTCAGACGTGGCGCGCACCCGCGAACGGCTCATCGCAACCGGCCGAAGCCTGGTCAATGAACACGGTGCCAACGTGGTGGTGATGGGTTGCGCGGGCATGGCGCAGTATCGGCGCGAGCTCGAGCAGGCCATTGGCGTACCGGTGGTCGAGCCCACTCAGGCAGCAGCGGGTATGGCGCTTAGCCGCGTGCAACTCGCCTCGGCCTGAAACCGCGGCTGGCGAGCAGACATCCCCTCGTTCCAGGTTCTTGATGGCTGATATCGATAACCATACGCCGATGATGCAGCAGTACCTGCGCATCAAGGCTGACTATCCGGAGATGTTGCTGTTCTACCGGATGGGGGATTTTTACGAGCTGTTTTTCGACGATGCCGACAAGGCATCGCGACTGCTTGGCATCACCTTGACACGACGCGGCGTGTCGGCCGGGGAACCGATTCCGATGGCCGGCGTTCCGGTTCATGCTGTTGAGCAGTATCTGGCGCGACTGATTCGAATCGGCGAGTCGGTGGCGGTCTGCGAGCAGGTCGGCGACCCGGCGCTTGCCAAAGGACCGGTTGAGCGCAAAGTGGTGCGCATCGTGACGCCGGGCACCCTTACCGACGCGCAGCTTCTCCCCGAGCGCGAAGACCGCGTTCTGCTGGCACTGAACCCCAGTCCGCGTGCCGATGGCAGGTGCGGACTCGGGTGGATGGTCGTGGCAAGTGGCGAGTTCTGGGTCGCCGAGGTGGACGCCAATGCACTGGGCCAGGAAATTGACCGGCTGCGGCCCGCTGAAGTTCTGATCGCTGATGGACGCACGCTTTCACCCGAGTGGCTTGCGCTCCTCGGACAGGCGCCGCTTGCACGCGCCCCCGACTGGCACTTTGACCCGCAGCGGGCCGAACGCGCGCTGGCTGAGCTCTTCGGTGTGCGTGACCTGGCGGGCTTTGGCGTCACCGAGTACCCGCTCGCGGTAGGCGCGGCTGGAGCGCTGGTGCAGTACGCCATGCGGACGCAGGGCCAGTCGCTTCCGCATCTGCAAGGCCTGCGGGTTCATCAGGGCAGCGAGTTTATTGAGCTTGATCCGGTTGCACGGCGCAACCTCGAAATCGTCGACACGCTGCGCGGCGACGATGGGCCCTGCCTGATCCGAATTGTCGACCGCTGTGCCACCGCGGCCGGCGGTCGATTGTTGCGGCGTTGGCTGCAGCAACCGTTGCGCGACGCTGAACGCGCCGCCGCTCGCCATGACCAGGTCGATGCAATCGCCGCGGTTCGCCTCGCGCTTCAGGATTACCTGTCGCGCCTGCCAGACCTTGAACGGGTGGCCGCGCGCATTGCGCTGGGCAGCGTGCGCCCGCGCGAGCTCGCAGCGCTTCGGGATGCAATACCGCCACTGCGCGGCATCATCGAACTGCTGGCCTCCCTGCCGCAACCCGCATTTGCGGACCCCATCGATGCGCTTGCCCTGCCCGACCCAGCCTGGCAACCCATCGCAGAGGCGCTGATGGACGAGCCCTCTGCGCTGGCACGCGAGGGCGGCGTGATCCGCGACGGGTTTGATGCCGAGCTCGATGAACTGCGCGCAATCGACCGCGACTGCGACAGCTTCCTCGCACAAATGGAGCAGGCCGAGCGCGAGCGCACCGGAATCGCCAATCTGCGCGTGGGCTACAACAACGTTCACGGCTTTTTCATTGAAGTCAGTCACGGCCAGTCCGACAAGGTTCCCGTTGAATACCGCCGGCGCCAAACGCTGAAGAACGCCGAGCGCTACATCACACCCGAGCTGAAGACCTTCGAAGACAAAGCGCTGTCGGCCCGCGAGCGCGCGTTGGCACGCGAGCGCATGCTCTATGAGCAGCTGGTCGGCCGGCTTGCCGCATCGGTCCCTGCCTGGCAGCGGGCGGGACGAGCGGTAGCCGAGGTCGATGTGCTGGCAAATTTTTCTGAGCGCGCGACCACGCTGCGATGGACCCGGCCGCGTTTCGGTCGCACGCCCGGCGTCGAAATTCGAGCCGGACGTCACCCGGTGGTGGAGGCGGGTGTCGAAACTTTCGTGCCGAACGACTGCGTGATGCGCGAGAACCGTCGGATGCTGCTCATCACGGGTCCCAACATGGGCGGCAAGTCCACCTACATGCGATCAGTGGCGCTCATCGTGCTGCTCGCTTACTGCGGAAGTTTTGTGCCGGCTGAGCTTTGCGAGTTGGGCCCGATCGACAGAATTTTTACGCGGATCGGCGCATCGGATGACCTCGCCGGGGGGCGCTCAACCTTCATGGTCGAAATGACCGAAGCAGCTGCAATCCTGAATGCGGCCACCGAGCACTCACTGGTCCTGATGGACGAAATTGGACGCGGTACCTCGACCTTCGACGGGCTGTCGCTCGCCCACGCGATCGCGTCGCGTCTGCTGTCGCACAACCGAAGTTTTACGCTGTTTGCCACCCATTATTTCGAGCTCACTGAACTCGCCTCCACGCAACCCGGCGCAGTCAACCTGCATCTGTCCGCGGCCGAGCATCGCGGCGGCATCGTATTTCTGCATGAGGTGCGTGACGGTCCCGCAAGCCGCAGCTACGGGCTTCAGGTGGCACGGCTGGCTGGCGTGCCGCAACCTGTCATTCGAAGCGCAGGGGCGCTGCTCACCAGGCTCGAAGCGCGCGCGCGTGAAAACGATCAGCAGTTTGATCTGTTCGCAGCCGATCCGGTACCCGAAGCGGCCGATCAACCCGCTGCGCCCGTGCCTGAGCCTGCGCTTGATCAGGCGTTCGCGCTTCGCGACCGCCTGATCGAGATCGACCCGGATGCGCTAACGCCACGCGAGGCGCTCGATCAACTTTATGCGCTCCGGGCCATGCTCGACGGCCGATAAGCGCAGGGTCATCGCATGCCTGCTGTTCTCAACCGCCGATCGCTGCTTGCCGCCGGCGCAACGCTGGTGCTGCCCGGTTCAATGCTGTCGGCGTCGGGGGCTCATGCGGCAGACGCCGAGCGCATGCGCCCCACCGCCGCTCTGCCGCGTTTCAGCTTCGCCTTGATTGGCGATCTGCCCTACCGACGCTTTGAACTCGCCGCGGTGCCGTGGCTGCTCGAGGACATCGCTCAGCAGTGCGCATTCGCGATTCACGTGGGCGACATCAAAGGCGGCTCAGAGCTTTGTTCGAACGAACTGCTTGAAGCAAGAATCGCTGCACTGTCGGCAACGCGAGTGCCCATGGTGTACACGCCCGGCGACAATGAATGGACCGACTGCTGGCGACCCGCGGCGGGCGACCATGACCCCTCTGAACGGCTCGACTGGTTGCGCCGCGCGGTCTTCGAGCGATCGGCGCCGTGGCTGGGCCCGACCGATCAGGCTGCGCGCCGCGCGCTGCAAGGCCACGCAACGGGGGACCTCGCGCCCGGAGGACCAGACTCATTCGCCACCGACCGTCTGGTCAGGCAGCGCGACATCGATTCAGGCCCACCCGAGAACCTGATGTGGATTGCCGGCAACGTGTTGTTCCTCACGCTGAATCTGCCCGGGTCCGACAACGGCCGCCGCTCTCCCCTGGACGACGCCGACCGGTTTGAGCGCGACGCGCACAATCGCCGCTGGCTGGAACGGGCGCTGGCCGTTGCGAACTCGGCCAGGCTGGTGGCCATCGCGGTGGCCGCGCACGCCAATCCTGGGTTTGGTCGCGGCATCGACCCTTCGAAAATCGTCGGCGATGACGGCTATGCGGCGTTCCGTCATGACCTGGCCCGCCTGAACGCGCGGTTTTCGGGACATCTGCTGCTGATGCACGGCGATACCCATCGCTTCAGGGTTGACCGCATCCTGCCGCGACTGACGCGGGTCGAGTGTTTTGGAAGCCCGTTCACCTCGTCGTGGGTGCGAATCGACGTTCATCCGCAGCGCTCGCAACCGTTCGAGATCTCCGTGCGAAACGCAAGCGCGCCCCGGGATGAATCAACGCCCTGATCGCGTGCGTCCGGTTAATTTGCCTCAAAGCCGCTCCAGACGCTAAAATTTAGGGTTTCGCAAACCTTCAGCACAGCATCCAAAGAGATTTCCGATGAAAGACGGCATTCACCCCAACTACCGGGAGGTCGTGTTTCTTGACATGGCCAGCGGCTTTAAGTTCATCACGCGCTCCACGGTGAACACCCGCGAATCAATCAAGATGGACGACGGTAAGGAATACCCCTTGTTCAAGCTTGATGTGACCTCCGAGTCGCATCCGTTTTACACCGGCGCCCAGCAGCGAATCATTGAAACCGGTCGCGTCGAGAAATTCCGCCAGAAGTTTGCGCGCTCGAGCGCCAAGCCTGCCGCCTGAATTTCGGGCAGGTTGATGCCTGCGTCGCGGGGTGCCTAGCACCTGCCCATGCGTTCCCCCGCGTTCATCGTTACCCAGCGCGAGGCCCGGCGGCTGCCCGGCCTCGTGTTGTTCTTGCTGATTACGCTTTACGTCCTTGCCGGTCTGCTGGGCCGTGACCCCTGGGGACGCGCCGATGCGGAAGGCTTCGGGCTGGCGCTGACCATGGTTCGTGGCGGTTGGGAGGACTGGCTGGCACCCAACGTTTTCGGCCTGCCCGTGGCAGAAGAAGGTCCTTTGCCTGGCTGGCTCGCGGCAATCTTCATTCTGCTGTTTGGCAGCATCGTTGGCGAACCCAATGCCGCGCGACTGGCCAGCGGCGCCGTTGCGGTCTGCGGCCTGCTCTGGATCTGGCAGGCCTGCCAGCGCATTGCGGCGCGGCCCGAAATTCAGCCCGCTGACCCCTTCGATGTCTCCGCCTCTGCAGCCGACCTCGGACGGGCTGTGGCCGATGCTGCGGTCCTTGTCTGCATTGCAACCTGCGGATTAATCGCGCGTGTCCATGAAAGTTCCGCCACGGTCTTTCAGTTCACATGGAGCGCTGCGTTCGCGCTTGGCGCAGCCGTCGCGATCGAACGTCCGGTACGGGGCGGACTGATCGCTGGCGCAGCCATTGCAGCCAGTGTATTGACGCGCGGACTGCCCTCCGGCGCGATGCTGCTGGTGGTGCTGGTGTTGTTGCCGATCGTGTCCCAGCGCTACCGGCTGATTTCCAGGCCGATGCTGCTCGCGGCTGCGGCAGGCCTCATCGCGTTGTCATTGCCCTGGCCGCTCGCGCTGCTGACCCAGCACCCGCAGGGCGCCGAATGGTTACGGGTCTGGCTGGGCTGGAACGCCGCCGAGACCGGCACAGGCTCGCTTCGCTCAGTGGTTTTTCTGGCGCGCAACCTGCCCTGGTACCTGTGGCCGTCCTGGCCGCTCGCCCTGTGGGCAGCGTGGCGCTGGCGCGAGCAGTGGCGCACGCCAGCGCTTGCAATGCCGGGCCTCATGACGCTTGGTGCGCTTGTGTTGATGCTGCTCACGCCCGGCCCCAGCGAAAGCATGATGATCCCCGCGGTCGTGCCGTTTGCCATGCTCGCGGCACTGGCTTTGCCGGTCGCAAAACGCGGGCTCGTCAGTCTGCTCGACTGGATCGCAGTCGCCATGTTCTCGCTGATTGGCCTGGTGATCTGGGCATACTGGCTCGCGCTGCTCACCGGCTTTCCACCCCGCATGGCCGACAGCGCGGCACGCCTTGCGCCGGGCTTCGCATCAGACACCGTCGCCCTCCAGACCGCTGCCGGCGTCCTGGCGAGCCTCGCCTGGCTTGCGCTCGTGTGGTGGCGCGCGTCACGGCGCCCGCGGGCGATCTGGCGACCGATGGCGCTCTCGTCTGGCGGCCTG
>VGHA01000006.1 GCA_016868375.1 Betaproteobacteria bacterium
GGCAAGTACGAGGCTTCGAGCGCCGAGGCGATGCTCGCCAAGCTCTGATCCGTCCCCAGACCGGCGAACCCATGATGCGGCAGCGCACGATTCGCGAACTTGTCCGCACGGTGGGCGTCGGTCTGCACTCGGGCGAACGGGTCGAGCTGGTGCTACGACCCGCCGCGCCTGACACCGGCATCGTGTTTCATCGGGTCGACCTCGACCCGCCGGTGTCCATGCCGGCCAAGGCCAGTTCGGTCAACGATACGCGAATGGCTTCAACCTTGTCTGCCGTCGCAGGCAACGGCAGCACTGCGCGGGTCGCAACGGTCGAGCATCTGATGTCGGCGCTCGCCGGTCTCGGAATCGACAATCTGCATGTCGATGTTGATGCCGCCGAAATCCCCATCCTTGATGGATCATCGGCGTCGTTTGTGTATCTGCTTCGCTCAGTGGGCATCACCGAGCAATCGGCGCCCAAGCGGTTCATTCGGATGACCGCGCCTGTCGAAGTGCGCGATGGCGACAAGTTCGCCCGCCTGGAACCCCACTTCGGCTTCCGGCTCGACTTTTCAATCAGCTTCGGACATCCCGCCATCGACGCAACCGGCCAGCGCATCGTGGTGGATTTCGCTGAGCGGTCGTACACCCGTGATGTCGCCCGCGCCCGAACCTTCGGTTTCATGCGTGACGTTGAAGCCCTGCGGTCCAACGGGCTCGCCATGGGGGGCAACCTCGGCAACGCAATCGTGATGGACGAGTACCGCGTGCTCAACGATGAGGGCCTGCGGATCGACGATGAGTTCGCGATGCACAAGGTGCTCGATGCGATTGGCGATCTATACCTGGTCGGTCATCCTCTGCTCGCGGGCTACGTGGCACACAAATCAGGGCATGCGCTCAACAACCAGTTGTTGCGCGAGCTGCTCTCGCGATCTGACTGCTGGGAATGGGCAACGTTTTCGGGATCTCGCGACATGCCGCAGCTGTTTGAACTTGACTGGCGTACGGCCTGAGGCCTGGTCGCCCAACCTGCTGGCTTGGCCAGCGTGCCACGCTTAATCCTGTGCTCTCTGGTGGCGCAGCAGCGAACCCAGCGCCCGACGCAGCACCTCGGACTGGGCCTGAGCCTGCAGTGACTCAAACGCCTGCAGGGCATTCTGAGGAATCGGGCCGCGCGGCTTGCCCGAAGGGGCTTGCGCGACGGCGTCCGCCGTGCGGCGAGACCGAATTCGAAGCCGCTGAACCGCTGCACCGCGCTGCCGCAGCTTCGCAACCACCGTGGGTTCGAGCTGGCGCAGCCGTGCCGCCTCGGCTGCATTGCGCGCTGCGACCGCTAGCGTGCCATCGTCTGACAGGCTCAATACCGTAACGGGCGACTGCGGGTAGCTGGCTGCGACCATGGCCTGGAGTTCAACCATGCTCGACAGGCGGCTGGCGACCTCGCGAAATGCGGGCTCGGCCTTCAACCAGTCGATTGCGCTGGCGCGGCCGCTCATTGCCAAGCTCGCCGGCTGGAGCGCTTGTTGCCTGCGTTGACACCGCTGGCAACGGAACGATGGAACAGTGTGGTTGGAGTCGGCACAGGTTGCTGATGGAAATGGCAGGCGATCAACAGGCTAGCATATCCAGGCAGGCGAGCGTGCTAGACTCCCGCGGTTAAACCCCTGCCGGACAGACCGGCACAGCCTGCGCCATACGGCCTTTGCGCCAGACGGCCAGGCGGTCAGAGCGCTCCACCACGATGCTCCAGAACTTCCTGAAGAAAATTTTCGGCAGCCGCAATGAGCGACTGCTTCGCGACTACCGCAAAACGGTCGAGGCAATCAATGCGCTCGAGCCCGCCATGCAGAAGCTCTCGGATGAGGCGCTCGCCGCTTGCACCGACGCGTTTCGCCAGCGCTGCGCCAAGGGCGAGACAATCGATGCGCTGCTACCCGAAGCGTTCGCGGTGTGCCGCGAAGCGTCGGTACGCGCGCTTGGCATGCGCCATTTCGACGTCCAGCTGATCGGCGGCATGGTGCTGCATCACGGCAAGATCGCCGAAATGCGAACCGGCGAAGGCAAAACCCTCACCGCGACGCTCCCGGTTTACCTGAACGCGCTGGCCGGGCGTGGCGTTCACGTGGTCACGGTCAATGACTACCTGGCGGCGCGCGATGCAGAGTGGATGGGCAAGGTTTACCGATTCCTCGGCATGTCGGTGGGCACCATCCTGTCGCAACAGCCCACTGAAGCCAAACGGATCGCCTACGCCTGCGACATCACCTACGGCACCAACAACGAGTTTGGCTTTGACTATCTGCGCGACAACATGGAGCACAGCGCCTCCGAGCGTCGCCAGCGCGGTCTGTCGTATGCAATCGTCGACGAGGTCGACTCCATCCTGATCGACGAGGCCCGTACCCCGCTCATCATTTCCGGGCAGGCTGAAGACCACACCGAGATGTATCGGCGGGTGAACGCGGTTCCACCGCTTCTCACCGAGATGCCGCATGAGCCCAAGGCCAATGAGCCCGAGCCCCCGGGCGACTATTGGGTTGACCGTAAATCGAACCAGGTTTACCTGTCAGATGCCGGCCATGAAAAGGCCGAGCAGGTGCTCGAGCAACTGGAACTGCTCGCCCGTGGTGCAAGCCTTTACGAGGCCTCCAATATCGCGCTGATGCATCACCTGATGGCGGCCTTGCGCGCACACACGCTCTATTTCCGCGATCAGCACTATGTGGTGCAAAACGGTGAAGTGATCATCGTTGACGAGTTCACCGGCAGGCTGATGCCGGGCCGACGCTGGTCTGAGGGGCTCCATCAGGCGGTTGAAGCCAAGGAAGGCGCCAACATTCAGGCCGAAAATCAGACCCTGGCCTCGATCACCTTCCAGAACTATTTCCGAATGTACGGCAAGCTCGCCGGCATGACCGGAACCGCCGATACAGAGGCTTACGAGTTCCAGGAAATCTACACGCTGGAAACGGTGGTCATTCCGACGCACCGACCGATGGTTCGTGACGACCGCCAGGATCAGGTGTTTCGCACTGCCCGCGAAAAATATAACGCCATCATCGCCGACATTCGCGACTGCCATCAGCGTGGACAGCCGGTGCTGGTGGGCACCACCTCCATCGAAAACTCCGAACTGCTGTCGCAGCTCCTTGAAAAGGAAAAGCTGCCTCACCAGGTGCTCAATGCGAAGCAGCATGCCCGCGAGGCCGAGATCGTCATTCAGGCGGGTCGACCAGGCATGATCACGATCGCCACCAACATGGCGGGCCGAGGCACCGACATCGTTCTGGGCGGCAACATCAGCCGTGAAATCGATGCGATCCAGGCCGATGAGTCGCTGTCCATCGAAGAGCGTTCCGCCCGCACTCAGAAGTTCCGCGCTGACTGGCAGGTGCTGCACGATCAGGTCATTGCAGCAGGCGGCCTGCACATTGTCGGTACCGAACGGCATGAATCGCGGCGCATTGACAATCAGCTGCGTGGCCGGTCAGGGCGGCAGGGCGATCCGGGCTCATCGCGGTTTTATCTCTCGATGGAAGATCCGCTGCTGCGCATTTTCGCGGGCGATCGTCTGAAAGCGATCATGGACCGTCTGAAGCTGCCGGACGGTGAAGCGATCGAGGCCGGCATGGTGTCGCGGGCGATCGAGTCGGCGCAGCGCAAGGTTGAAGCGCGCAACTTCGACATCCGCAAGCAGCTGCTTGAGTATGACGATGTGGCCAATGACCAGCGCAAGATCGTCTACACCGATCGCAATGCGCTGCTCGACGCGGCCGAGGTGGGCGAGCGCATCACCGAACTTCGGCATCAGGTGTTTACCGAACTGGTTCGCACGCATGTGCCCGCCGAATCGGTGGAAGAGCAGTGGGACATCACGGCGCTGCAGAAGGCACTTGAAAGCGAATGGCTGCTTTTGGTGCCGCTCGCAGAGCAGGTTGCCGCAAGCGAACAGATCACCGATGACGACATCGTCAAGAGGGTGGTTGAAGCGGCTGATGCCCAGTATCAGGCCAAGCTTGAACTGGTGGGTGCCGAAGCCTTTGCAGGGTTCGAGCGCTCGGTGCTGTTGCAGGTCATCGATCAGCACTGGCGCGAGCATCTGGCAATGCTTGATCACCTTCGCCAGGGCATTCACCTGCGCGGCTATGCGCAGAAAAATCCCAAGCAGGAATACAAGCGCGAGGCGTTTGAGCTGTTTGCGCTGATGCAGGGCCGGGTTCGCAACGACGTGACCCGCGTGCTGATGACGGTACGCGTGGAAACCGCTGAACAGGCCGAGCAGGCGGGCGAACAGCTAGCGCCGGCTGAACCCACCAACGTGTCCTACGCGCATGCTGATTTTGCTCAGGCGCAGGCTGCAGCGGGGGATGATGCAAGCGCCGAGGCGCTGGCCCTGTCGCTTCAGCAGGCGCCTGTGACTGAACCGGAGGGGCAACAGCCCTTCAAGCGTTATGGCCGCAAGATCGGTCGCAATGACCCGTGCCCGTGCGGATCCGGACGCAAGTTCAAGGCCTGCCACGGGCGGCTCGCCTGAGCGCCTCGGCGTGCAGTCGGCACGGCTGAGCGCGTCGGTGCGAGTCGCACTCGGTTCGGCCCACCTTATCTGATTTGACCTGATTGATTCCCGGCTGCGGAGTAACCGATGCCTGTCAACCTCACCTCTCCTGAACGACCCGAGCTGATGCCGGTTGCCGGTCTGTCGATCGGCACCGCCGTGGCGGGTATTCGCAAGGCCAATCGCCGCGACGTGCTGATCATGCAGCTCGCCCCAGGCGCGCGCGCGGCAGGCGTCTTCACGCAGAACCGGTTTTGCGCAGCGCCGGTGCTGGTCTGCCGTGAGCACCTGGAGGCAAGCGGCGGCGGCATTCGTGCGCTGCTGGTCAACACCGGCTGCGCCAATGCGGGCACTGGCGAACTTGGGCTGGCCAATGCCCGGGCGACCTGTCAGAGCGTGGCCCAGGCACTCGGTTGCGGGCCCGAGCAGGTGCTGCCGTTTTCAACCGGTGTGATTCTCGAACACCTGCCGATGGATCGGCTGCAGGCCGGCATTGGAATGGCGGCCGGGGCGGTCGGTCAGGCCGACTGGCTTGACGCAGCGCAATCGATCATGACCACCGACACCTTGCCCAAGGCGGCCTCGCAACGGCTGACTGCGGGCGGGCATGCGGTTACTGTATCCGGTATCTCGAAGGGTGCCGGCATGATTCGTCCGAACATGGCCACCATGCTCGGATTTCTCGCGACCGATGCCGCTGTGGCGCAACCGCTGCTCGCGCGCTGGGTGCGCCAGATCGCTGATGTCAGCTTCAATCGCGTCACCGTCGATGGCGACACCTCCACCAACGACTCGTTCATTCTGATTGCCACCGGCGCGGGCTCGCTTCGCATCGAGCACGAGTCCGATCCCGGCGCAACCGAACTGCTCGCAGCCCTCATTGCGACCGCGCAGCGGCTCGCACAGGCGATCGTGCGCGACGGCGAGGGTGCGACAAAATTCATCACCATTCGGGTCGAGGCGGCACGCGATGCGGCGGAAGCCGCCCAGGTTGCGTACGCGGTTGCGCATTCACCGCTGGTCAAGACCGCGTTCTTCGCATCGGATCCTAACCTGGGTCGCATTCTGGCCGCGGTCGGGTATGCGGGCGTCACCGATCTTGATGTCGATGCGGTTGACCTGTTTCTCGACGACGTGCACGTGGCCACACGGGGTGGCCGCCATCCGGCCTACCGCGAGGAACACGGCCAACGCGTGATGAAGAACGCCGAAATCACCATCCGGGTCGTGCTCGGGCGCGGCGCCGCCTCCACCACGGTTTGGACCTGCGACCTTTCCCACGACTATGTCTCGATCAATGCCGACTACCGCTCGTAAGCCCGCTCCGTCTGCCTCCCCCGAGGCTCCGATCGCAGCCGATTCGGCCGCGCAACTGCTCGCGCTCGCCGCGCCGCTCCTGTCTCAGCTTGCCGCCCTGATGCCCGGCGCCGTGGCGCCAGACTGGTCGGCTTCCTCTGCCTTTCGCTGGCGGCGGCGGGTGTCGGCGTTCGGTTCGCGGGGCGAACTGCAGCCGATCCGGGCGCTGTCCACCATTCGTTTGGCCGACCTGCACAACATTGACGAGCAGAAGTCGGTCATTGATCGCAATACCCGGCAGTTTGTACGCGGGCTGCCTGCCAACAACGTGTTGCTCACGGGTTCGCGCGGCACCGGCAAATCCTCGCTCATCAAGGCGTGCCTGAACACGTACGCCAGGCAGGGCCTTCGCCTGATCGAGGTCGACAAGAGTGATCTTGCAGACCTGCATGACATTGTTGAGCTGGTGTGCGATCGCCCCGAACGCTTCATCGTGTTCTGCGATGACCTGTCCTTCGAAGAGGGCGAGGCCGGCTACAAGGCGTTGAAGGTCGCGCTCGACGGTTCGGTGGCTGCGCAATCCGACAATGTGCTGATCTACGCCACCTCCAACCGGCGTCACCTGATGCCCGAGAAGATGAGCGAGAACCTGACGGCCAAGCATCAGGAAGATGGCGAGATCCACCCGGGCGAAACGGTCGAGGAAAAAATTTCCCTGTCCGAGCGTTTTGGCCTCTGGATCTCGTTCTATCCGTTTCGCCAGGAAGAATATCTGGCGGTGGTCGGTCACTGGCTTGAACACTTCGGATGCTCGCAGGCAGAGATCGATGATGCGCGCGGCGACGCGCTGCGGTTCGCACTCGAGCGGGGCTCGCGCTCAGGGCGCGTTGCCTGGCAGTTCGCTCGCGACTGGTCGGGTCAGACGCGGTTAAAGCCCGCTCGGGCAGCGCGTCGACGCTGAGATGCGCAAGGACGAATCACGCCCCGACACGCGTGCGCCCGTCGAGGTGGCGGTCGGTGTCGTGCGTCGGCCCGACGGGTTTTTGCTGTTCGCACAGCGACCCGACGGCAAGCCCTATGCAGGCTGGTGGGAGTTCCCCGGTGGCAAGGTCGAAGCAGGCGAAAGCGTCGAGCAGGCGCTACTGCGGGAACTTCAGGAAGAGCTGGGCATCGTGATCGAACGCTCCGAGCCGCTCGAGATGGTTGAGTTTTCCTATCCGCATGCCCGGGTGCGGCTGCACTTTCGCTGCGTCACCCAGTGGCGCGGAGACCCGCAATCGCGCGAGGGCCAGGCGCTCAGCTGGCAGAAGCCCGACGCGGTTGCCATTGGACCGCTGTTGCCCGCATCGGTACCGGTCATCGAACGGCTCGCCCAGGGGCTGCGCACGGCTCAGTGAACGGGGCGCGCTGACGGGTCGTCTTCGGGGCGGATTTCAGCCGGGTCGGTGGGATCAACCGGCGCACCGGCAATGCGGTACTGCTCGCTTGCCCAGGCACCCAGATCGATGCGCTTGCACCGCTCAGAACAAAACGGGCGCCAGCGGTTGGTGGGGCTGTACTCGGTTTTGCGCGAGCAGGCCGGACAGTCGACGAGCAGTTTCCGAGACGAGCCAGCCACGACCGATTGCTGATCAAAGATTGCAGAGCGCCAGCTCAAATTCGACGTCGCCTTCGAAGGCGCGCGGCCGCTGGTCGCCAGACTGCGAGGTGAACCGGATCCAGAGCAGGTAGCGGTTTGCACTGATCTCGGGAATGGCGCCCAGGGTGGGATCGAGCCGCACCTGCACCATCTGATAAATGCGGCCACCGAGCGGCTGCTGGTAGCTGGCCTGCTGCGAGGCAACCCGAACCCAGGTGCCGCTTCGGCGAAGCAGTCCGAGCACCACGTTGAGCGCGACGCGCAGCGGCTGTAATGGCATGGCCCAGCGTCTGACATCTTCGCGACGGGCCTCGACGGTTCGGTTCTGCCAGGCGAAATAGGACGGCAGATCGAACTCGCAGGCGCCGCCAGCGATGCCGGTGCGGCTGCGGATGCTCATCAACCACTCGTTGTCGCGAAGATGCTGGCCAGTGCGCCCGCTCAAGCTGGTGAGGCCGCCCACCGCATCTTCGATTCGCGCCAGCGTGGCCTCGAGCGCATCCACCGATACGGAGGGGTTGCCGCGAAATGAACTGATGGTCTGACGCTGACGTTCGAACTCCTGCAGCAGATCCGAGCGCAGGTCACCTCGCGCGGTGACCTCGAGGACTTCGAACAGGGTGAGCAGCGCCACGTGGTGATCGTGGGGGTCTTCCCGCATCGAAAAAATCTCGAAGCGATTGAACAGATCTTCGAGCCGCAACAAGGCTCGTATCCGCTCGTTGAGGGGATACTCGTACTGAAGCAATGGACGGTGGGCGACGGCGCGCGTGTGCTTGCCGGTTCCGACTGCCGTAATGCCTGCCTGGGCGTTCATCTTCCGATTCTGGCCCAAAGGATCGGGGAATTCAAACGGAATCTGCCTTTTGCCGGGGGATCGCGCGTTTTACGGCGTAACAGAAGTTGCGCGCGAACCAGGCTGCGCGGCCAGTTGCAGGTAGATCGCGTGCAGCGCATCAACCTGGGCCGGCAGAGACTCGGGTGCGCCACCGTTGTCAATTCGGTCATCGGCTGCCGCGAGTCGGGCCTCGCGGGTGGCCTGGGCAGCGAGAATGGCCAGGACCTGCTCGCGGGCGAGTTGACTGCGTTGCATCACGCGTTCTATCTGACGTTCCACCGGACAGTCGACCACGAGCACGCGGTGCGCGCGCGCTCGCCAGTTGCCAGACTCAACGAGAAGCGGTACGACCAGCATCACATAGTGGCCGGTTGCCGCTGCAATCTCGCGAGTCGATTGCGCGCGGATCATCGGATGGAGGATGGCTTCGAGACGCTTTCGAGCCTGCGGGTCGGAGAAGGCGATTGCACGCATGGCAGCTCGGTCGAGCCGCCCGTCTGCCGCAATGACCGATGCGCTGAAGCTGTCGCTGATGGCGGGCATGGCCGCGCCCTGCGGCCCGGTGAGCGAGTGGGCGATGAGGTCGGTGTCCACCACCGTCGCGCCGCGCTCGGCGAACAGATCGGCCACTGTGGATTTGCCGCTGCCGATGCCGCCGGTGAGCCCGATGATGAGTTTTGCAGAGGGGTTCGTGATCATGAAGGAGGCGATGATGAGCGTCGAGGCGAACCGGTGCAAGCCCACCGGCTGTCGGAAGGATGCGAGGTGCGACCAGCGTTGCGTGGCAAGGGTCTACTGCCCGGCGAGCCAGTGACCCAGCGCCGGCCCCGCAAACAGCGCGACCAGCCCGGCTGCCGCCAGCCAGGGGCCGAAGGCAATCGGCGCGCGGGCGTCGCGCTGACGGGCAAGCGCGCCGCCGACGGCAAATATCACGCCGGCCGCGCACGCCATCAGAACGACCACCGCAAGCGGCTGCCATCCCAGCCAAGCACCGATCGCCGCCAGCAGTTTGAAGTCGCCATAGCCCATGCCCTCGCGACCCGTGACCCGTCGAAACGCATGATGAATGGTCCAGAGACTGAGGTAGCCCGCGACCGCGCCCAGTACCGCGTGTTCAAGCGGCACAAACAGCCCGCCGAGATTGGCAAGCAGCCCGACCCAGACCAGCGGTAGCGTGAGCGCATCGGGCAGCAGCTGTGTGTCGAAGTCGATGACAGCTGCCGCAACTAAGGTTGCCACCAGCGCCATGGCTGCCAGCGCTGCCGGGGTGGCGCCGAACCGGATGACGCAGAGCGCGAACAGTCCGGCGGTTGCGAGCTCAACGATCGGATAGCGCGCGCTGATCGGTGCCGCGCACGCAGCGCAACGCCCTCGCAGCGCAAGCCAGCTTGCGACCGGTACCAGATCGCGAAGTCGCAGGGTGTGGCCGCAGGCCGGGCAGTGTGAGCGCGGCATGAGCAGGCTGTAGGGGTCACCATGCCTCAAGGGCTCGCCGCGAATCGCTGCGGCATCGTCCTGCCATTGCCGCTCGAGCATTCTGGGCAGCCGATGAATGACGACGTTCAGAAAGCTTCCGATGATGAGCCCGCCCAGCGCGGCAGCCATCAGAGCCCAGACGGTATCTGGCGCAAGCATTACAAGCTTGCCTGGGGGCGCAGCGCGAGGACCCGTGCCACGAACGATCGAATGCGTGACATCAGGCGCTCGCAGCCATCTCGTGGGACTGTGTTCGCTCGGGTGAGCCAGGCTCCGGCAGCAGTCGCAGTCGCGCGCTTCGAACCAGTCGGTCCTCGACCTGCTGAATCTCGACGACGACCGGACCGAATCGAAGGCCTACGCTCGATCCGGGCAGGTCCTGCAGAGCCTCAAGGATGAGGCCATTCAGGGTGCGCGGCCCCTCCAGCGGAAAGCGGGTGCCGAGTCGGCGATTGAGTTCGCGCAGGGTCACGGAGCCATCGACCACGACTTCACCGGCTTCGTCCCAGTGCAGCGCCGAATCGCCGCCGCCAGGCGTGGTGGTGGTGAACTCGCCGATGATTTCTTCGATGATGTCTTCGAGTGTGACGAGCCCCAACACTTCGCCGTATTCATCAACGACCAGTCCAACGCGCTGCCGGTTCTCCTGAAAGAACTGCAGCTGCGTGAAAACCGCCGTGCCGCTTGGGATGAAGTAGGGCTCAACCAGCAGCTCGCGCAGTTGGGTGGCATCGAACTGCTCGCGCTGCAGCACGCCCAACGCCCGCCGGACATGCAGGATTCCCACCACACGGTTGATCTCGCCTTCGAATACCGGCAGCTTGTTGTGATAGCAGGTGGCGAGTTGCTCGCGCAATCCCGTTTCGCCGGTCGCCAGATCGAGCGCCTCGATACGACTTCTTGGAATCATCACATCGTCGACGGTGATCCGCTCGAGGTCGAACAGGTTCAACAGAATCGAGCGGTGCTTGGCCGGAAAGAAGTGCCCCGACTCGAGCACGATGGTGCGCATTTCATCGAGCGAAAGCCGGGTCTGCTGCGGCGCGCGTGGGTCAATGCCCACCACTGAAAGCATGCGGCCGACGATCAGATTGATGCCCCAGACCGCAGGCGTAAACAGCGTCATCAGCACTCGGAGCGGATAAGCGGCCGGCAGCGCAACGCGCTCGGGCCAGGTCGCACCAATCACCTTGGGCGTGATTTCGGCAAAGATGATCAGGACCAGCGCGACCGCTGCGGTGGCGATCATCAACACCGTGTCACTGTGGCCAAACGCCTTGATGGCCAATGCGGTAACGATCGCTGTGATCGCGGTATTGACGAGGTTGTTGCCGAGCAGAATGGTGCCGAGCAGCCGGTCTGTCTGACCGAGCAGCGAGGCGGCCAATCGGGCGCTGCGACGGCCCTGGCGCACCAGGTGCCCGAGCCGAAACCGATTGAGCGCCATCATGCTGGTTTCGGCGATCGAGAAGAAGCCCGAAACCAGCACCAGCACCACGAGCGCGATCAGCGCCAGCCAAAGCGGAATCGCATCCAAACAGGGGTGTTCCGAAGTTGCAACCGGTCTAGACTACCGGAAACCGCTGCCAATCGCAGCGACCGCGACCGGCAGCCCGGTTGCTACACTGCAGTCGATCAACCCTCGCGGAGTCCGTCATGTCCTCAAACGATGCCGTCCGTTCCCCTCGTCTGCGCTCGCGTGCATGGTTTGACAACCCGGACAACCCGGGCATGACCGCGCTCTACCTCGAGCGCTACATGAACTTCGGCTTGACGCTTGAGGAGTTGCGCACCAGCGGCAAGCCGATCATCGGAATCGCGCAGACTGGCAGCGACCTCTCGCCCTGCAATCGCCATCATCTGGAACTCGCCTCGCGCGTTCGCGACGGCATCCGCGACGGGGGCGGTATTCCGATCGAGTTTCCGGTGCACCCGATCCAGGAGACCGGCAAACGCCCAACGGCCGCGCTCGATCGCAATCTCGCGTATCTGTCGCTGGTCGAGGTGCTGTATGGCTACCCCATGGATGGCGTGGTGCTTACCACCGGCTGTGACAAGACCACGCCTGCCATGCTGATGGGCGCAGCGACGGTCGATTTGCCCGCCATCGTGCTGTCAGGCGGCCCGATGCTGAACGGCTACTACGGCGGTGGACTGGCCGGCTCAGGCACCATCGTCTGGTACGCGCGCCAGGAGCTGGCGGCCGGACGGATCGACTATGACCAGTTCCTGGAAATGGTGGCCTCCGGTGCGCCCTCGGCCGGACACTGCAACACCATGGGTACGGCGCTCTCCATGAATTCGCTCGCCGAGGCGCTGGGCATGTCGCTACCAGGCTGTGCGGCGATTCCGGCGCCCTATCGGGAGCGCGCGCAGATCGCCTACCAGACCGGACGAAGAATCGTCGCGATGGTGCACGAGGATCTGCGTCCGTCCAAGGTCCTCACGCGTGCCGCCTTCGAGAACGCGATTGTCGCGGCGAGTGCGCTGGGCGCCTCCACCAACTGTCCGCCGCACATTACCGCCATTGCCCGGCACATGGGGGTTGCGCTCGAGATCACCGATTGGGACCGAATCGGCTATGACATTCCGTTGCTGGTCAACTGCATGCCAGCGGGTGAATACCTGGGCGAGGAGTTTCATCGCGCGGGCGGCGTTCCCGCGGTCATGCATGAACTGCTTCAGGCAGGTAAGCTGCAGACCGAGGCGCTATCGGTGTCGGGGCGTACGATCGGCGCACTCTATGCCACGACTGCGGCGAGCGACCGTCGGGTGATCCGACCGTTTGGCGAACCGATTCGCGAGCAGTCTGGCTTCGCAGTGCTCTCGGGCAATCTGTTCGATTCCGCGGTCATGAAAACCTCGGTGATCTCGCCAGAGTTTCGCCGCCGGTATCTGGAAAATCCTGCAGACCCGCAGGCATTTGAAGGGCGCGCAATCGTGTTTGAAGGCCCAGAGGACTACCACGCGCGCATCAACGATCCTGCGCTCGCCATTGATGCCGACTGCATTCTCTTTATTCGCGGCACGGGCCCAATCGGCTACCCGGGTGCGGCTGAGGTGGTCAACATGCTGCCACCTGATGCGCTGGTGCGTCAGGGCATCACCTTGCTGCCCTGCGTTGGTGATGGCCGACAGTCGGGCACGTCGGCAAGCCCATCGATTCTGAACGCATCACCCGAGTCTGCGGTGGGCGGTGGCCTTGCGCTGCTCACCACTGGCGATCGGGTTCGGATCGACCTGGGAAAGCGTCGCGCCGATATCCTGATAAGCAATGAGGAGCTTGCGCGCCGCAAGGCCACCTGGACGCCCAGCTACCCCGAGAGCCAGACCCCCTGGCAGGAACTGCAGCGCCGCCACATCACGCAGCTTTCCGACGGCGCCTGTCTGGATTTCGCGGTCACGTATCAGCGCATCTCGAGCACCCGGGGGCTGCCGCGCGACAATCATTAAGCAAGCGTCTGAACGCAGTACGCGCAGACCCTGCGACGACACCACCATGAAGCGCACGAATCAGCGGCTGCTTGCCGCCGGCATTGCCAAGAAAGGGTTCAGGCGTTGGTATGAGCGTCAGCTGATTGACGCGCATTTATGGCTGGTCGGTTGCCTGGTGGCGATGATTCTGGTTGCGGCCGGCGTTGAGCTCGCAACGCTGGGAACGGGCACAGCGGAACGCCTGTCTGACGGAGCCCTGGTGCTGGGCGGGTTGGCCGCGGGTGCCTATGCGTTCCGGCGCTATTTGCGCACGCTCATGGTTGCCGAATTCATTGGCGAGCAGGCCGACTGTCCAGGTTGTGGCCGTCATGGATTTCGGGTGGGCCAGCAGTCACCCATCGGCTCGACGGGCTCGGGCTCGCCGGCTTACCCGCACGCAGCAGCGGGCTTCGATGAGTTGACCGCAGCCTGCCCGCGCTGCAAGTGTCACTGGCCGGTTCGCCTGCCCGCGCTGGGGCCCGAAAAACCGACGCCCTAGCGTGATGGGCCGCGATAGGGCTCGATCCGGGTGGCCTCGAGCGAATAGCCGCTGATGCCCATGCGCGTATCGCTGCGCGCAACCCGTAGCGTGCCAACCACCCAGACCGCGTCCATGGTTTGCAGGGATTGGCGCTTTGCCGAGCTCACCTGAATGATCTGATTGGCCGGTGGCGGCGGTGTGTGAATGCAGGCGCCCAGGTACGGCACCAGCAGAAACTCGCGGATGTCTCCGCCCAGCATGTCGAGCGGCACCACATAGCCGGGAATTCGAATGCGCAAGCCCTCGAGTTCGCCACGCGCGGGCGCCTGATCCCACTGTTCGCGGATCTCACGCATCAGCGCTTCGCTGCGCGGATCGTCATCGCTGATCGCGTCTAGCCCCTTGCCCTCGAGCAGCTTGAGCGGGTCCCAGTCCTCAGGCATGAGGTCGTCCCAGCCGATTTCTCGAACGCCACCGCCGATCGCTTTGCCGGGCAGCTTGAAGGGGGGCGCCGTCTGGCCCGTCGCGGCGGCCCCAGCCGATGGCCTTTGCGGAGCGGCTGATGAAGGCGCCGCTGTCTGCGCAGGCGCGAGCGCGGGTACGAGCGCAAACCCCAGCGCTGACAGCAGCAAGGTGCCAATCCAAAGTGTGAAACGAGGTTTCATCGGAGACTTGTCGAGACGTCGGTGCGATCAGGATCGCGGTGACAGACCGTCGGCGAGTGACAGCCGCCAGGCACGCCAGGCGGGCAGCAGGCTTGCAAGCATACCGGTGGCCAGAATCGCAGCAAGCAGCAGCCACTCGCCCATCCTGGGCGCCTGCGTGCCGAGCACGATGCCGAAATGCGACTGAAGCGGGCCTGCCGCGGTGAGCCCGAGCACGATCGTGCCGATAACGCCCACCCCGATACCGGCAAGGCTTGCGAGCGTGCCCTCGGCCACCAGCAGCGCCACCAGTGAAAGCGGACTGGCGCCGATTGATCGCAGGATTGCCAGCTCGCGTCGACGAGCCTCCAGGCCCGCCAGAATGACCGATACCAGCCCTGCCAGGCTGGCCAGCGCCACCATCGCACCCATCAGTCGGAGCGCTGTTTCGCCCATTCCCAGCGTCTGCCACAGTTCATCGAGCGTCACCCCCGGCAGCGCCGCCGTGAGCGGCTCCTCGCGCTCGGCATGAAGCCGTCGCTGCACCGAAAATACGGCGCTGCGGGCATGAAGCCCGACCAGTGCTGCCGAGACCAGCGCGGGTCGTGCGCCTGCTTCGGGAGACGCTGCCTGCTGTGGGCGCACCGGGCGCACACCCGCCACCCAGCCCGCGTGAAGCGCGTGCATGGACTCAAGGCTGATCAGCACGCTGCGGTCGATCGGCGAGCCCGATGGCGCGAGCACCCCCACGATGGTGAACGGAAGATCATCGTGCGAGGCCTCGGTGATCGGTCCGCTGCCGTGGCTGAGCGTCATGCGCTCGCCCGCGCGAAGCCCCAGTCGGCGCGCCACCTGCGCGCCGATCACGGCCTCGGCGCCGGGGCCCTGTATGTCGCGACCCTGTGTAATCCGCAGGGGCTGGCGATCGCCCATGCGAACATGGCGCATGAATCGTTCATCGGTTGCGATCACCGGAAAGCCGCGAAAGGAATCACCCAGCGCGATGGGTACGACCCAGGCCACCTGCGGCAACTCGCCGATCGATTCAATCCGCCTCAGGCTCACGCCTTGCGTGGGCTGACCGATATGAAACACGGTGTGGAGCAGCAGTTGTGTGGGGCTGCCCCGTGCCCCCACGATCAGGTCGGTGCCAGAGAGCGCCTGGGAAAAGCTTTGCCGGACATCGTGGCGCAGGCGCTCGGTTGCAAGCAGCAGGAGCGTTGATACCGCAACCGCCGCGATCGTGAGCACCAGCGTAAACCGCCGGGCCCAGGCGCTGCGTGCCGCAAGTGCGAGCAGGGCGCTCACCGATCCGCTCCCAGCGCAAGACCACGATCGAAATGGCGTTCAAGTTCGCGGTCATGGCTTACCAGCACCAGCGCGCTCTGTGCCCGCTCGCAGGCCGACAGCAGCAGCGACATGAATTCATCACGCCTGGCATCGTCGAGCGCCGAGGTCGGCTCATCGGCAAGCAGCAGCTCTGGCGTGCCGATGAGCGCGCGTGCGGCGGCCACGCGCTGCTGTTCGCCCACGGACAGTGTGCCGGCGGGTTGCCGCCAGCGCGCGCGGCCGAACCCCAGCGCCTCGAGCCAGTGGCCTGCATCGCGCTCGATGCTGCCGGATCGGATCGTGGCTCGGCTTGCCCGGCGCGCTGAAAACCGACACGGCAGACAGACGTTATCGAGCACGGGCAGCCAGTCGAGCAGATTGAACTGCTGAAACAGGTAGCCCACGTGATCACCGCGTCGGCGATCGCGGGCTGACGGACTGAGTGCGCGCCAATCGGTACCCAGGATTGCAACCCGTCCCCGGTTGGCGACCAGCACGCCGGCGAGCAGCGACATCAGGGTGCTCTTGCCGCATCCGCTCGGGCCGACGATCAGCAGTCGCTCAGCCGCCGCCACCTCAAGCCGCTCAAGGCGCAGCAGCGGGGTGTCCTGGGTGCCGTACCGAAACTCGAGATCAGCAATCTCGACCACTGGCGTGCCGAGCCCCTGCGAAGCCGATCCGGCATCAGGGGGTGGCGCATCTTGAGCGGGGAGCATGCTGATCAGCGTGCAGCGCCTGGTCAGCGCGACACCTCGAGCACCCGCCGGCTGCGTTGCAGCGTGCGCGCCTGCGTGCCCGACGGGCCCGCCACCCGGGCTTCAATCCGGCGCAGGCGGCTGAATGCCTCAAACAGCCCGATGTCGATGGACCCGAGCTTTGCGGGACGCTCGCACTCGAACTCATGCGTCAGAAGAAGGTCGGTGTGCGATTCGTCAGCAGGCAGGGCAGCGACGCCCGGGGCGCTGTCCGATGATCCAGACCATCGATAGGTCTGTGCGGTGGGCTTACAGCCGGCATCGACTGACGGCCGGAATAGCGTGGCCAGGCGAACCGTCTCAAGCGCGCGGTCAAGCCGCCTGCGCTCGTCATCGGTACGGGGTGCGCGCTCGAACCCGGTGAGGGTTTCCATCGGCAGTTCAGCCTCGATCCGAAGCGTACGGCCTTCGATCGTGAGGTCAAGGCGCGCCTGACCGTGGACATGCGCTCCGGCCGAAGATTGCGCGTGCGCGGTCGCTGACAGGCCGCCCAGCGACAGGGCGATCAATGCCGCAGCGCGCATCACGCGGGGTAGGCAAAGGTGTGGATGAAATCGGGCGTTCACAGGCACGATCATACGGCCTGCTGCCAGGTGGGCAATCCTTCGGGGCTTGAGTTCCGTCGAGCGCACAGGCAGACTCGCTCCGACACTCTGCAAGGAGCAGCCATGGCAAGCCTGCAACGATACTGGGCATTGGGCGCGGTGGTCCTCGCGGCGTTCGCTTCGGCGGGCGCGTACGCTGGCGGTTGGCTGCACGGATCGGTGCCGCTCGCGCTCGCTCTGCTCACCGCGCTTGGCGTACACGACCTGCTGCAGGATCGGCACGCGATCCTGCGTAACTACCCGATCATCGGACATTTCCGTTTCATGTTCGAGGAGATTCGACCCGAGATCCGCCAGTACTTCTTCGAGTCCGATACCGAGCGGGTGCCTTTTTCGCGTGAGCAGCGTGCAATCGTCTACCAGCGAGCGAAAGGCGTGCTCGACAAACGTCCGTTCGGCACCAAGCTCGACCCTTACAGCGATGGCTACGAGTGGATTCATCACTCGATTCTGGCCTCGACGATTGAGTCCGCCGACTTTCGGACAACCATTGGCGCCTCGCGCGAGCAACCCTACCAGGCGTCGGTCTTCAATATTTCAGCAATGAGCTTTGGCGCTTTATCGGCCAACGCAATTCTGGCGCTCAATCGGGGCGCGAAAATGGGTGGCTTTGCGCACGACACCGGCGAAGGATCGATCTCGAAGTATCACCGCGAGCCCGGCGGCGATCTGATCTGGGAGATTGGTTCGGGTTACTTCGGTGCGCGCAAGCCCGACGGCACTTTCAGCGATGAACGCTTCGCCGAAAATGCCAGCCAGCCGCAGGTCAGGATGGTTGAACTCAAGCTCTCGCAGGGCGCCAAGCCGGGCCACGGCGGGGTGCTGCCAGCGCCCAAGGTCACGCCGGAAATTGCCCAGGCGCGGGGCGTTGAGCCCTGGGTCACCGTTGAATCGCCGGCCCGCCATACGGTGTTTTCAAATCCGATCGAGCTGCTCGCCTTTATCGAACGCATGCGGCGGCTTGCGCAAGGCAAACCCACCGGATTCAAACTTGCGGTCGGTCATCCCTGGGAGTGGTTTGCGATCGTCAAGGCGATGCTTGAAACCGGCATCACGCCAGACTTCATCGTGGTCGATGGTAAGGAGGGCGGTACCGGCGCCGCGCCTGCGGAATTCATGGATCGTGCCGGCATGCCCATGCACGATGGACTGCTGCTGGTGCACAACACGCTGGTGGCCTGTGGGCTGCGCTCGCAGATCAAGCTGGGTGCTGCCGGCCAGATCATTACCGCGTTCGACATTGCGCGAGCCATGGCGATGGGTGCCGACTGGTGCAATGCCGCGCGAGGTTTCATGTTTGCGCTGGGCTGCATTCAGTCGCTCAGCTGCCACACCGACCGCTGCCCGACCGGCGTTGCAACCCAGGATCCCCTGCGCCAGCGTGCGCTGGTGGTGCCCGACAAGGCGCAGCGCGTGTTCCAGTTTCACCACAACACGCTCGAGGCATTACGAGAGTTGCTGCAGGCGGCGGGCCTTGTCCATCCATCGCAGCTTCGGCCGCATCACATCATGCGGCGGATCGGTCAGGATGACAGCCGGCCTTTGTCCGAGGTTTACGACTTTCTGCCTGAGGGCGCATTGCTGGTGCCGGGCGGGGCTGCAGAGTGCGGCCCGCATTACCGCGCATGGTGGGATCGCGCCCGGCCCGACAGCTTTCATCCGATGCCGGGCGCCAGCCGGGCGTGATGCAGGCGCCCCGTGAGGCAGCGCCTCCAGCCCGGACGTTATTGATCGTCTGGTGGTCGGCCACCGGGGCGGCACGTGCGCTGGCCGAGGCGGCAGAGCGGGCCGCCGGGGCAAGCGCTCCGGAGATGATCATCAGGCGCGTGCGCTGCGACCAGACCACCGACAATGATCTGCTGCGGGCTGATGCCCTGATATTTGCATGTCCGGAGATGCTCGGAAGCATGGCCGGCATGATGAAAGATTTTTTCGATCGAACCTATTACCCGGCGTTTGAGCGCCTGGCCGGCAAGCCGTATGCGCTGATCGTCAGCGCCGGATCGGACGGGCAGGGGGCGATTCGGCAGATGCAGAGAATTGCTGCGGGCTGGCGGCTGCGACCGGTTGCCGAACCACTGCTGGTGTGTACGCACGCGCAGAGCGCAGAGGCGATCCTGGCTGACAAGCGTCTGCCTGACTCAGCGCTCGAGCAGGCGCGAGAGCTGGGCGCTGCGATCGCAAGCGGCGTGTCACTGGGGATATGGTGAGCCGGTTGGCCCGGTGGGCGTGTTCGCGTTGACGGACTGTGGATCGGTGGATTGTTTTCTGGTCGCGCCGCGCCAGACAAACAGCGCCTGAAGCGGCCACAGTGCCGCGGCAAACGCGAACGGTGAGCGCGCCGTCGGCGTTTCCTGCATCGCGATCAACGCGCCCCAGGTGGCGGTCAGGCTGATCAAGGTCAGTGCGATCGCAAGCGGAAGCGTTCGCATCAGCACTTCGTGATTCATTGAGATCTCCGGTTGGGCTTGGCGCTAGAAGCAGAGGCCAAATCATCAGCGGGCGCGACCAGGTTTTGCCAGCCTGCGACACGGGGGTATCAGCATCCGATACCGGATCGTGCAGCCGCTGACACCGCTTGGCCCGGCGCAATGTGCTCGCACGCGTGCTACGCTCACCGAGTCGCTCAGTCAGACAGATGCTTGAACTGAATTCTCATCAGAACAACGGAGGAGTCCCGTGAAGTTTCGCGCCTTGTGTGTAGCCCTGCTGGCTGCGGCCGGCATTCATTCCACCGCGTCGGCCCAGTCGGTGACGCTTAGCTTCTCGGCCTGGGTGCCGCCCTCGCACATGCTGGTTCGCGACGGCATGAGCCCCTGGATGCAGGAGGTTGAGAAGGTCACTGAAGGGCGCGTGAAGATGCGTCTGCTGCCCAAAGCAGCGGCCAATGCGGTGAACCATCTTGATGCGGTGGCCGACGGCCTGGCCGACGTGGCCTTTATTTCGCACAGCTATACGCCAGCACGCTTTCCAATGACTCGAATCGGCGTGCTGCCATTTGCTGGCGATAGCGCCGAGGTGGCGTCGGTTGCGCTCTGGCGCATTTACGACAAACACTTCGCCAAGCTCAATGAGCACAAGGGCGTCAAGCTGATCACGATCTACACCCATGGCCCGGGCGTCTTCTGGAACGCCAAGCGGCCGATCCGCACCATTGATGATTTCGCGGGTCTGAAGATGCGGGTGGGCGGCGGTATCGCAGCCGACGTTGCCAACGCGCTGGGCGCGATCGCGGTGTCCAAGCCCGCGCCTGAGTCGTTTGAGCTGCTCTCGACAGGCGTGGTCGATGGCGTGATGTTCCCAGGTGAGAGCATCGTGTCGTTCAAGCTGGACAAGCTCCTGAAGTTCTCCACCGCGTTCCCTGGCGGTCTGTATTCGGACAGCCACGCGGTCATCATGAACGAGGCGGCTTGGAAGAAAATTTCCAAGGCCGATCAGGACGCGATTTCCCGTATCTCTGGCGAGGCGATGGCCCGCGCGGTCGGTAAGGTCTGGGACAAGAACGCTGGTGCCGGATTCGACGCGTTCAAGGCAGCAGGCGGACAGATCATTGCAGCCGATGCCGCGCTCGTGAAGGCGGTGGCCGATCGCACCGCGCGCTTCGAACAGGAGTGGGTGAAGGCCGTGAACGACAAGGGCCTGAACGGCACTGCGATCGTGACCGAGTATCGCGAAGAGCTGAAGAAGCTGGCCGCTGGCCGATAAGCGCCAGCCGATCAACCTGCCTGTTCGGGCGCGGCGTTGTCAGGCGCGCTTGAACAGGTTCACAAGCCGAGACGGATCGGCCTCGCCCAGGCCACAGGCGTGGAGCTGTCGGAACAACTCTGTGACGGCGCCCGCAACCGGCATCGGTACGCCAGCGGCGCGCGCTGCGGCCATGGCGGTATCCAGATCTTTCAGCATGGTGTCGGCAGCGCCGATCGGCTCAACCTGATCAGCGAGCATTCTGGGCGCGAAGACCTGTAGCGGTTTCGAATCCGCCCAGCCGCCAGCCAGGGCCTGCGGCAGCTTCGCAGCGTCGACGCCGCTCGCCTGTGCGAGTCGCACCGCCTCGTTGATGGCAGCGATGCTTGCCGCGACGATCACCTGATTGCAGAGTTTGGTGGCCTGGCCTGCGCCGCACTGACCCATTCGGGTGACCTGGGCCGAATAGGCTGACAGCACCGGGCGCGCCTGATCAACCGCCTCGGGCGCGCCACCGCACATGATGGCAAGGCGACCCGCGGTTGCACCGACCACGCCGCCCGATACGGGCGCATCGACCCACACGCAGCCGGCGGCCTCGGCCAGTCGCGCGGCGAACGCTCGCGTGGCCTGCGGGTCGATGCTGCTGTGGTCAATCAGGAGGGTGGGCTGTGGCCGCGCGTTCACCAGGCCATTGGGTCCAAACACGACGGCCTCGACGGCTCGGGCGTCGGTCAGGCACATGACCGCCATTGCAACTCCCTCCACCGCAGCCTGGGGTGAATCCGCCCAGCGCGCGCCCGCTTCCACCAGGGGCAGGGCACGCTCGCGCGTGCGGTTCCAGAGGCGTACGCGATGGCCTGCCGCGAGCAGCCTGCGGATCATCGGCGTGGCGATCAGACCCGTTCCGAGAAAGGCAAGTTCAGTCATTCGAGCGGCCAATCGAGGTTGCCGCTGTGGGTGACTGCGCCCAGGTGTGCTGGGCCGACCAGTGCAGCGTATTTTTCGAGTGCGCCGGCCAGTCGGACGGGCTGTGCCGGCCGCCAGGCGGCGCGTCGTTTTGCAAGTTCCTCGTCGCTGATCAGCACATCGATCCGACGGGCCTCGCAGTCGATTCGAATCGGATCGCCATCGATCAGCAGCGCGATCGGGCCGCCTCGCGCGGCCTCGGGGCTCGCGTAGCCGATACACAGCCCACGCGTCGCACCCGAAAAGCGGCCATCCGTGAGAAGCGCGACCGCTTCGCCCATGCCCTGACCGTAAATGAGTGCTGTGGTGCCCAGCATTTCGCGCATCCCAGGACCGCCGCGCGGGCCCTCGTTTCGAATCACAAGCACATCGCCTGCCTGGAAGCGACGTTCGCGCACGGCGGCGGTGCAGGCCTCTTCGTTTTCGAAGACACGCGCCCGACCCTCGAACCTGAGCCGCTTGAGCCCTGCGATCTTGATGAGGGCGCCATCCGGGCAAAGATTGCCCTTCAACACCACCACGCCGCCGGTGGGATGGATTGGCGACTCGGCCGGACGAACCACCTGCCCATCGGCTGCGGGCGCCGCTTCGCACACCTGGGCCAGGGTCTTGCCCTCGACGGTGGGGCAATCACCGTGGAGCCAGCCGCCCCGCAGCAGTTCGCGCAGCACCACCCGCACACCGCCCGCCTCATGCAGGTCGCGAGCCAGGTACCTTCCGCCAGGCTGCATGTCGGCAATCAGGGGGGTGCGCTGAAAGACTTCCGCCACATCGTCCAAGGTAAAGCGCAGTCCCGCTTCATGTGCAATCGCGGGAAGGTGCAGGCCCGCGTTGGTGGAGCCCCCAGTGGCTGCCACGGCAGCGGCTGCGTTTTCGAGGCTTTCTCGGGTGACCAGCTCGCGCGGCAGCGGACCGCCCTCTTTCAGGATTCGCATGACCATCTGGCCGGCGTGTCGGGCCATTGCAATGCGGTCGGAGTACACCGCTGGGAGCATCGCCGAGCCGATGGGCGCGAATCCCAATACTTCGGACACCATCGCCATCGTGTTGGCGGTGAACTGGCCTGGGCACGAGCCCACCGTGGGGGAGCAATCGCGCTCGAGCGCATCGAGTTCGTTGAGCGACACGGTGCCGGCATGCAGCGCGCCCACCCGCTCGTAGGCATCGACGGTGCTGACGGTTCGCCCCTGATGGCGGCCTGGCAGCATCGCACCGCCATAGACAAACACGGACGGCACGTTGAGCCTCACCATGGCCATCATGATGGCCGGCAGCGTTTTGTCGCAGCCGGCGAATCCCACCAGCGCGTCGTAGGCGTGTCCGCGCACCACTAGCTCAATGGAGTCGGCGATCAGCTCGCGCGAGACCAGGCTCATCCGCATCCCCTGGTGCGCCATCGACACGCCGTCTGATACCGATATCGAGGTGAACTCGAAGGGCGTACCGCCCGCAATCGAGACGCCGGTCTTGGCTGCTTCGGCCTGCGGTCGGAGCGACAACGAACAGGGCGTGTTCTCGCCGTGTGTGCTCATGACGCCCACGAAAGGCTTGGCGATTGCTTCATCGTCGAGCCCCATGGCACGCAGGAAAGTGCGGTGGGCAACCCGATCAGGGCCTTCGACGGTGATTCGCGAGCGCAGACGCTGAGCGCGGGTGGGTTCGGACATGCCAGACTCCGAAGGGATGCGAGGAAACAGCAAAGCTTGATAGAGTAGCCGATCGCGTAAGCGGGGCTTGCTTTTGCCGGACGCCAACCCTGAAGCGACAACAACAACACTTGCCGGAGACACCCGCGTGACCCACTCCCCAGCACCAGGCGATGGCCGCCCTGAGCTGACGGCAACCCAGCCGGCGCAGAAGACTTGGCGCCCCGAGCAGGCGCTGGAAATGCTGGCCGCCGCGCTGCTGTTTGCGATGATGGTGCTCACCTTTGTTGATGTGGTGTTGCGCTATGTGTTCAACGCGCCCATTCGCGGCAGCTTCGAGGTCAGCGAAGCCATGATGGCCGTACTGATCTTCGCGGGTCTGCCGATGGTCTCGCGCAAGTCAGAGCACATCACGATCGACAGCCTGGTGAGGCTTGCGCCTCCACGGTTAAGGCAAGTCGGCGCCATCTTCGTTCAGCTGGGCTGCGCCGCGGCGCTTATAGGGATGGCGTGGCTGCTGTGGCTCAGGGCCATGCGTTTTTCTGCGGCGGGTGATGTCACGCAGACGCTCAAGCTGCCCATCGCGCCGGTGGTGCAGCTCATGGCCTTGCTCACGGTGGCCACGGCCATCATCCATATCGTCCTCGCCTGGCAGGCCCTGCGCACGCCCGAGGGTGGGCCGCGGGCCTCGAGCGATGACGGCGGAGGCATCCTGTGACCGAGGCGCTGCTGGGCCTGGGCGCGATGATGTTGCTCGCGCTGGCGGGGCTTCCCATCGCCTTTGCCATGGGCGTGGTCGGATTCTTTGGTCTTGCGCTGGTGCGCGGCTGGAATCCGGCGCTCGCGTCGGCGGGTACGCTGATGTACGAAACCGGTTTTTCGTACACGCTGTCAGTCGTGCCGCTGTTCATTCTGATGGGCAATTTTGTGAGCCGCGCCGGCCTCTCGCACGAGCTGTTCCGGGCAGCCTATGCATTCATCGGCCACTGGCGTGGCGGGCTTGCCATGTCAACGATTGTGGCCTGCGCGGGCTTTGGATCGATCTGCGGCTCGTCGATCGCCACGGCGGCCACCATGGCGCGGGTGGCCTATCCGTCAATGAGGCAGTTCGGTTATAGCGATGCGCTCGCGACCGGATCGATCGCCTCGGGCGGCACCCTGGGCATTCTCATTCCGCCGTCGGTCGTAATGGTCATCTATGCCTTGATGACCGAAGTCAATATCGGTGCAATGTTTGCCGCAGGACTATTGCCGGGCATTCTGGCAACCCTGCTGCTGATGTCTGCGGTGGCCTGGCAGACCTGGCGTGATCCGGCAAGCGGGCCACGCGGCGAACGCACGCCCTGGCCAGACCGGATGCGGGCGCTGCGTGGCGTCTGGGGCGTCATCCTGCTGTTCGTCATTGTGATGGGCGGTATTTACGGGGGTGTGTTCACTGCGACCGAAGGCGCTTCGATCGGCGCATTCGGCGCCTTTGTGTTTGCACTGGCGCGTCGCGCGCTCACCTGGCGCACGCTGGTCGAGGTGCTGGTTGAGAGCGCGCGGACCACAGCCATGCTGTTTGGCATCCTGATCGGTGCGCTGATTTTCGCCAATTTCGTGAACTTCACGTCCATGCCCGACGATCTGAAAAACTTCGTCGCGCAGTTTCAGCTGCACCCGATGGCGGTCATCATCGCGATCTGCGCGATCTATGTGCTGCTGGGTACCGCGATGGAAGAGTTGTCGATGATTCTTCTTACCGTGCCGGTGCTCTTTCCGCTGGTGGTGCACCTGGGCTTTGACCCGATATGGTTTGGAATTCTGGTGGTGGTGGTAGTGGAGATCGGCCTGATCAGCCCACCGGTCGGCATGAATCTGTTTGTGCTGCGTACGCTGCTGCCGCATGTGTCCACGATGACGCTTTATCGAGGCGTTACGCCATTCGTGGTGGCCGATGTCATACGGCTGGCACTGCTGATCGCGTTTCCAGTCATCTCGACCTGGCTGCCAAACCTGCTGTTCAAGTAGTGTGTTCTGCTTTGCGCTTCATCGCCGCCTCAATAAGCGCCGCAAGGCTCGCGTCAGCGGCCAGCCCCATCGCGTGCGCGCGCTCAAAGTGCCGCATGCGCGGCCATCGACCGAACATCGGTTCGATTGCCGGATCGGGTTTGAAGTCGACGAGCGCATGGGCATCGTGCCCGCTTGCCTTGCTGATCGCATCGAGAATTTCGCGAATACTGGCTGCCACGGCTGGCAGCTGAACCACCCGCGCGCCATCGGGGGCGGCCCCATCGCTGGACAAGGCCACATCGAGCGCGCCTGCTGCCGATTGCAGCGACTGAAGCCAGATCACCGCATCCGCCGATACCGGGGACACCACACGACGCCCTGCGAGCGTCTCCCGGATGAGGTCGCTGTTAAAACCCGACAGCGCGCCATTGGGCAGCGCCGGCCTTGCGACGACGCCCGCAAGCCGCAAGCTGATGCCGTCGATCCAGCCGCGGCGCGAAAGCTCGGCGATCAGAAACTCGATGATCAGCTTTTGAACGCCATACGACAGGCTGGGCGACGGGGGGGTGTGATCGTCGATGGCGGCAGGAAGCGGTACGCCATGCACCGCGATGGAGCTGGCAAAGACCACCCGGGGCACACGTCCGGCCTGCCCCTGCGACTTGCACCGATCAAGCAGCGCGCGGCTCGAATCCAGATTCACCGTCATGCCAAGATCGAAATTGGCCTCGGCCGCACCGCTGACCACGCCGGCCAGATGCGCGATTCGATCAATCGGCGCAGCAAACAGCTGATCAAGCAACCCGGCGGACCCGATGTCGCCCTCCACCCATTGAATGTCGGGGTGATGCGCCGGACACCACAGGGGGCGCGGCAGGCGATCGGTCAACAGCAGTCGCTCGTGACCGGATCCCGCAGTGTGCTGCAGCCGATCGATCCGGCAGCGCGCCAGCGCGGCGCCGACAAACCCGCCGGCGCCGGTAATGAGGCAGGTGCTCATTGGGGTTTTGTCGATAACGACCCGCTCAGCCTTCGGCGACCCAAGAACCGCTTTTTCCGCCGTGTTTTTCGAGCAGCCGGACATTGTTGATCACCATGCCGCGATCCACCGCCTTCACCATGTCGTAAATGGTGAGCAGGCCCACCTGAACCGCGGTAAGCGCTTCCATTTCAACGCCGGTGCGGCCGTCGCATTCGGCACGTGCCTGGCAGTGGACGGTTGCAGCCGATTCGTCGATTGAGAATTCGACCGTGACGCGAGTCAGTGCGATCGGATGGCAGAGCGGGATCAGATCAGCGGTGCGCTTGGCGCCCTGAATGGCTGCGATCCGGGCGATTCCCAGCACATCGCCTTTTGCTGCCGAGCCGTCGCGAACACGGGCGAGGGTGGCGGCTTGCATTCGGATCGATCCCTGGGCGATTGCAACCCGGCGGGTGATGGCCTTGTCGGCAATGTCGACCATGTGCGCCTGGCCGGCGGCATCGAAGTGGGTAAGCATCGTGGTTTTCGGTAAGGGCGGTGGGGCTATGATATCCGGATGAGCTTGTGCGCATCCTGGATCTTGCCGCGTGCGCGGCCGCTGCTGGTGGCACTGTCACTGGGGCTGGTTAACGTGAGCGCGGTCTGCGCGCAACCGGTTGACCTCCCGCGGTTGGGCGACGCGGCCGGCGATCAGCTCTCCCCGCTCGCCGAACGGCGGCTGGGCGACTCGATCATGCGCGAGATTCGGCGGGAGCGCGCGCTGCTCGATGACCCTGAACTTGCCGACTATCTCAACCGTCTGGCGGCGCGGCTCGCCGCTCAACCGGCGGCGAGCGGTTTCAGCTTTGAATTGTTCGCGGTCGATGACCGTTCGATCAACGCGTTTGCGCTGCCGGGCGGCTATATCGGCGTTCACACCGGGCTGGTCGCTTCCGCGCAGGCCGAATCTGAACTCGCCTCGGTGCTCGCCCATGAATTGGGGCATGTCACCCAGCGACACGTGGCGAGGATGCTCGCGGCGCAACAGCAGACCTCATCCGTGATGGTGGCCTCGCTGGTCGCGGCACTGCTTGCAGCGCGCTCCAATCCCCAGGCCGCGGTCGGACTGGCCTCCCTTGGTAGCACTGTACAGATGCAGCAGATGCTCGGATTTTCCCGCGATGCGGAGCGGGAAGCAGACCGGGTCGGCGTTGAGATGCTGCAGCAGGCTGGTTTCGATCCGCAAGGCATGGTCGAGTTTTTCGGGCGCCTTCAGGCGGCCTCCCGTCTGTCAGAGGCTGCGCTGCCGGGTTACCTGCGCACCCATCCGCTATCTGGCGAGCGGATGAGCGATATCCAAAATCGCGTGATGGCGCTGCGTTACCGGCAACACGCTGACAGCATCGAATTCATGATGCTGCGCGCCCGGTACCGGGTGCTCGCCGATCGCAGTCCGGAGGGGCTGCAGCGTGCGAGCCAGATCATGGCGCGCCAGATCGAAGATGGCGCAGTCCGCCCGGCGGTGGGGCACTACGCGATTGCGTCAGGTGCGCTGGTCGCGGGTGACCTGTCGGGCGCGCGCCGATCAATCAACCTCGCCCGGCAGGCGCTCGCCTCGCCGCATTCGTTTGTCGAGCATGTTGCGGTGCTGGTCGAACTCGAGGCCAGGCAGCCGCGCCTGGCACTCGCGATCGCGGATCAGGCGATCCAACGTCTGGGGGCTACGCGGGCCTTGGCCCGCGCGCGAATCCGCGCGCTGTCAGCGCTTGGTGACTGGTCGGCCGCGGTGCTGGCGAGCGAGCAGGCGCTCGAATCCGCGCGCTCGGACACCGAACTGTGGACGCTGCTTGCGCGCGCTGAAGCGGCGCTGGGCAACCAGGCGAAGGCCCATCTTGCGATGGCGGAAGTCCATACGATGAACGGCGTCTGGATTGCTGCGATCGAGCAATTGCAGGCCGCGCAGCGCACGCGCCAGCTCGATTTCTATGCGAGTTCGAAAGTGGATGCGCGGCTGCGCGAACTTCGCGCGACCTTTCTCCAAGAGCGGGAAGACCGCCGCTCGGGCCGATAAGCCGCATGCGCCGGCGCCGTCTGTCTTATGCTGGCGCAATGCGTCGATTTCCCCTGCTCATCCTGACGGTGGCGGCGATGCTCGGTGGCACCGCCCCCAGGGCGGCGGCCGAGCCCGGCGTCTCCACCATGACTGCAGCTGCCGAGTCATTGCGTGAAGGTGAGCGCCTGCTTCGCGTACAGGGCCCGGCGCGTGATACGGCCGCGGCCTGTGAGCGTTTCGACGAGGCCGCACGCGAGCGTCTGCCGCAGGCCTGGTTTCGGGTCGGGCAGTGCTATGCGCAGGGTTGGGGGCGGTCGGTTGACAAGACCCAGGCGGCCGACTGGTACCGGCGGGCAGCCGAGGGCGGGCTCGCTGTGGCCCAGACTGCGTATGCGCTTGCGATGCAACGGGGTGACGGTACCGAGCGCGATCCGCGCGGGGCGGCCAGCTGGTTCGGTCGTGCTGCGTCGGCGGGCGACTCCAACGCCGCGCTGGCGCTGGCCCGCGCCTTTGAAGCGGGGCTCGGCGTTGCGCGCGATCCAATTCGGGCGGCACAGTGGATGCACTATGCGGCCGATCGGCGCAATCCGGCGGCCCAGGTGGCGCTTGCCCAGTGGTATCTGGACGGCACGTCGGTTGAACGCTCGGCGCTCTATGCCTACGCCTGGGCGCAGATCGCATCGGACTCGGCGCTGCGGGTGGGTGATCTGGCCATTGCCGACCTCCTGTCGCAGCGTGCGGCAGCCGTGCGCCGCCAGGCAGCCGGCCAGTTGTCGGGCGATCAGTTGATCGAGGGTCAGAGGCTGGGGCGCGATTGGCGACCCCAGGCGTTGGCACTGAAGCTGCCCGGCGGTTCCGAAACCGCCCCAGGAGCCACCGCAGAGCCCGGCGCGGCAGTGCCTGGGTCGCCCGCGCCTTCGCAACGCTCACCCAGTGTCGGGGCCATTCCGGACCCACCCGTTCTGGCGAGCCCCTCGCCCCCTGCGGCGGGCTCGGGCGCACCCGCCGCACCACCCGCCGCCGCGCGGCCTCGGCCGACCACCGGGTCGGGCTTCTTTGTGAGCCGAGCGGGGCATCTGGTCACCAATGAACACGTTGTCCGGGATTGCCGTGAAATTCGACTTGGTGATGGCCAGACCGCTGAACTGATCGCGATCGACCGGCGAGCCGACCTGGCGCTCTTGAAGTCTAGCCCCGTGGACCAGGCGGCTGTACTGCGTAGCGATGCGCGGCCACGGCAGGGCGAAGACGTGGTCATTTACGGATTTCCGCTGAGGGGGGTCCTGTCCTCATCTGGACAGCTCGGCGCTGGAATGGTGACCGCGCTGACTGGCCTGCGTGACAACCCGTTGCAGATTCAGATCGATGTGCCGGTTCAGCCGGGCAACAGTGGGGGCCCGCTCATTGACGCTCACGGCGAGGTGATTGGGGTGGTGGTCTCCAAGCTCAATGCGCTGAGGATTGCGCAGGTGACGGGCGACATTCCGCAAAACGTCAATTTCGCGGTGGCCGCAGCCCCGCTCAAGGCCCTGATATCGGCTCACTCGGTTCCGCTGGTCGAGTCAGCGCGGCCAGCGATTCCACTCGCCCGCGAGGCTATCGCCGATGCAGCACGGCGATACACGACGGCGGTGCTGTGTGCGCGATAATTGTCGCCTCACCTCAAAAGGAATGGGTTCACATGGCCAGGATTGATGTCACCGATGCGGTTCAGTCGCTCGGTCCCGGAGAGTCGCGAGCGTACGCGGCCGGTGCAGACGAAATCGCAATTTGTCGTGGTGATAGCGGTGTGTTTGCTGTTGCTGATCTGTGCACCCACGCACATGCCCGACTCACCGATGGTTTCGTGCTGGGCGATCTGATCGAGTGCCCGCTGCATCAGGCGCAATACCGCCTGGATACCGGCGAACTGGTCGATGGCCCGGAATGCCCGGCGCTTCGCACCTACAAGCTCTTTGAGCAGGATGGCCGCTGGTATGTCGAGACTTGAGCGCGCTCGACCAGGAACCGACAATGCCCGCGGTCATCGAAACCCCTTTCGAGCCTCCCGGCGTTCGGGTCAAGCCTGAATGGATCGACTACAACGGCCACATGAACGTGGGCTATTACCACGTTGCCTTTGACGATGCGTCGTCGCCTTTTTTTCACTGGCTGGGGCTCTCGCCCGAGTACCGGTCACGCCACCAGGTGTCCACCTTCGCGCTTGAAACCCATCTGAACTTTTTGCGTGAGGTGAAGCTGGGGGAGCCGCTACGCTTTGCAGCGCGCCTGTTATCGCATGACGCCAAGCGCATTCATTTTTTCATCGAAATGTTCCACGCCGACGAGGGCTTCCTCGCCGCCACCTATGAGTCGCTGTCGATGCATGTCGATGTTCGTACCCGGCGTACCTCGCCGATGGCAGAGGTCCTGCAACAACGCATGCGTGCGGTGATGACCGAGCATGCGAAGCTTCCGCGCCCCTGGCAGGTGGGTCACGTGATTGGCGCGCCGGTGCCTCGCGCGTAAAGCGCGGTTGACGGCGTGCGGCACGGCCAGCGCTTATCTGAAAAACAGCGTTGCCAGCCCCAGAAAGATCAGGAACCCCATGCTGTCGGTGCTGAAGGTAAGCAGCACCGATGAACCGATGGCGGGATCGCGGCCGCTTCGCTCAAGCGCAAGCGGCACTGCCATCGCGATCAGTGCGCCTACGACCAGGTTGAGCGTCATCGCGAGCAGCATCAGCATGCCCAACAGCGCACCCTGCTGAGAATCGGCGTAAAGCCACCAGGCCACCAGGCCGGCAGCGCCGCCCCAAACGATGCCGTTCAGGCCAGCAATCGCAATTTCCTTCATCAGCAACTGTCGCGCGTTGGAGCGCGTGAGCTGACCCAACGCCAGCGAGCGGATGATCAGCGTCATCGTCTGGTTGCCGGAGTTGCCTGCGATACCAGCGACGATGGGCATCAGCGCGGCAAGGGCCACCACTTTCTCGATCGTGCCCTCGAAGGCGCCAATCACACGGGAAGCGAAGAAGGCCGTGCATAAATTGACCGCCAGCCAAAGCCAGCGGTTGCGCGCAGATTGCCAGACGCTGGAAAACAGATCTTCGTCTTCGCGCAGACCGGCCTGCGCCAGCGCAACGGATTCGCCTTCCTCGCGAATCACGTCCACCGCCTCGGCAACCGTGACGCGTCCGACCAGCCGGTTGTGCGGGTCGACAACCGGCGCCGACACCAGGTCGTAACGTTCGAACGCGAGCGCCGCTTCGGTGGCGTCGTCGTAGGGTGCGAGCGCGAGCACGTCGCGCCGCATGACATCAGCGACCAGCACTTCGGGCTGATTGATCAGTACCCGGTCGAGCGGCAGGCTGCCCTCGAGCTGGTCATGCGCGTCGACCACGAAGATCTGATCAGTATGGTCTGGCAGTTCATCGAAGGTTCGCAGATAACGCAGCACCACCTCGAGCGAGAAATCGGCGCGCACCGAAATCGTCGCGAAATCCATTAATGAGCCCACCGAGCCTTCCGGGTACGACATCGAGGCGCGCAACTGCTCGCGCTCCTCCTGACTCAGACCCTGCCGGACGGCCTCGACGACGTCGGACGGCAGATCGGGCGCGAGCTCCGCGATCTCGTCGGTATCCAGCGTCTCGACCGCCTCGACCAGCTCCTCGGTATCCATCGAGCGGATCAGCGACTCGCGAACCGCATCAGAGACCTCGAGCAGAATTTCGCCGTCGCGCTCTGCCTTGACCAGGTCCCAGACCGTGATCCGGTCGGTCTGCGGCAGCGCTTCCAGGATGTAAGCGACGTCTGCCGGGTGGAGTCGCTCGAGCCGCAGCCGCAGCTCATTGAAGTGCTGACGCTCGACCAGCTGCTCGACCAGATGGTGTCGCTCTGGGTCTTCGCCGTGCTGTTGCCGGTGCGCGAGTTCGAGCACTACCTGATGGCGCCGCAGAAGCTCCTGCACCTCGTTGAGCGCCCGCGAGGCCTCTTCCGGGTCGCGCTGCTGGTCGTCCTCGGGGGGCTCAGAAGGGAGGGCAGGTTGCGCCGTGGCCGTGGAAGGCTCGGAGCCTCTCAGGGTCTGGCTGACCGACGGGGCCTCGGGCGTCTGGCCAGATGCGCTCGATGACGACATGCCTTGCGGCTCGATCGCATCGAGCTCAAGCGATGCCTGCCGCCCGGCCTGCGAGACCGAGGCAGAGGATGGCTGAGCCGGTTGATCGGAGTCTGGGCGCGTGGTCATCGGCGCGAACGCGGCGGGGCAGGATCGAGGAACCGAATCGTCTCACAGAGCACGGCCGCAGCGAGCGTCGCCGGGCAGATTCGGCGGATCCGCAACACCTGCGTTGCAGCGCTTCTGATGAGGTCGCCCAGTGCGGGCTAGCGCACCTCTGGCTGAGGCACGGTATCGGTTTTGGCAGGCGCCTGAGCCAGCTCGCCCGCGGGCGCTGGAGCGCTGTCGTCTGGCTCATCAGGCTCGATCGCCGTGTCATCCGGTTCAGTTGCCGCGGAGATTTCAACGAAGCGCGCCTGCACCGACAGGTCAACCTCATCGTGCTCGCTCAGATCGACGACGATTCGCCGGCCGGCTGCGAGCGCTGGCATGCCTGGCAACCGAAAATAGAACGGCGCGCGGGCGAGCCGGACCACGTCTTCCCGAACCACCACCGCTTCGGCCCGTCCGAAACCCTGTTGTGTCATCCAGCGCAGGCACCAGAGGCGCTCCATGCGCTGCTGGAAATCCTGATACGCGCCATGGCGCGCATCGAACGCCGAGATGATTGAAAAGAGCGCGGCATCCTTGGCGCCAAGCGGCGGACGCTCGTTTTTCAGCAGCGCGATCAGTTGGCGCTGATTCACCAGATCCACATAGCGTCTGAGCGGTGAGGTGGCCCAGATGTACTGCTCGACGCCCAAGCCCTCGTGCGGCAGCGGCTGGGTGCTCATGCGAACCCGCCCCGCCTGTTGCGAGCGATAGATGCCGGGGACCGAATGCTCGGCGAGCAGGCCGCCCCACTGGCTGTTGGCCAGAATCATCATTTCCGCGACGATCCGGTCCAGCGGTGCGTCGCGCAGCCGCGGCTCGATTCGCACGCGCTCGCCCTCGGGGCCGCGGTCGATTCGAAAGCTGAAGTCAGCCCGAAAGCGCGGCTCGGGCTTGCCGCGGACGCGTTCGCGCCGGGCCACCGAGGCAAGCGTGACGCGCCACAGGACCGTGAGGGCTTGGCCAAACGGCAGCTGCGATTCGGCGTGCGGATCATCCAGGGCAGCCTCGGTGATCTGGGCGGAAACCTGTTCATGGCGCAGATTGGCCACGATAGGCACACGCTCGACGGTGGAGTGTGTTGACTCAATGGACCAGCCCTCGGCGTCAATATCCAGGTAGAGCGAGAGCGCCGCCACCTCACGACCCGCATCGAGCGAATACTGCCCGACGATGGGGTCGGGCAGCATGGTGATCTTGTCGCCTGGCATGTACACCGATGACATCCGGTCACGGGCCAGCAGGTCGATCGGCGAATCGTGCGTGAGCGCGAGCGCCGGCGCGGCGATATGAATGCCGATCCGCCAGCGGCCGCCCTCAAGCGCGGTCACCGAAAGCGCATCATCGATTTCAGTGGTCGATTCATCATCGATTGAAAACGCCTGAACTTGCGCGCGGGCAAGCTCCGGGTGGGTTTCCGTGAGCGCATCAGCCGGATGGCCACGCGTATCGAATCCGGTGCCCGCGGGAAAATGCTCAGCGGCAAAGCAGCCGAAGTGCAGCGCATGCGCCGATTCGAAAGCGCCAATAGTGAGCAGCAGCCGCTCGGGCGTCAGGTGGCCGCGGCGAAGCGCGGCATCGAAGGCCCGCCACTCGATGCTCGTCTTGTCGGGCCGCACCAGCAGGCTGGCCGGCCGTGCTGCGATCTCGGCGGGTAGCTCGCCCGCGCAGATTCGCTCCGCGATCGCATCGATTTTTGCCTCGATCTCGCGACGGCGGGCGAGCGACGCGAGCGCGGTCCGTACGGTGTCTTCGGGCGCCGCCCGGTAACGACCGCGACCCTTGCGCTGAAAATGAATCGGCGAGCCGTGAAGACGCAACAATAGCGCTGTGAACTGCACCGCGCCGGGCGCGCCACCAAAGTAGTCGGCGGCCAGTTGCTCGACGCCGAATTCGTCTGGCGGGGCACACTCCCACAGAAAATCAATATCGAGCTCGGTAGCGAGCTGCTGGGCAGCCGGGATCAGCGCACCGACGGCCGGCGCATCAAAGCGCAGCATCACGTGGGCCGCCTTGATCTTGACGCGTCGGCCGCTGGCGAGCTCAACCTGCAGGCTTGCGCCCGCCTCGCTCAGAACCGTTGCGGCCTTGAAGTCGCCCGCTTCTTCAAACAGAACCTGTGTTGCAGCCAACGCCTGCACCTCCGGGGGGATCCTGCGGTCTGCGGTGCGCGAAGTGGCGGACCGCTGCGGGCCAGGGGCCCGCGCTTACATCATGATGCCGCCGGATACCTCGATTGTGGTGCCGTTGATGTAGCTTGCTTCATCCGAGGCAAGGAACGCGTACACGCGGGCAATTTCCTCGGGACGCCCCAATCGCCCCATGGGCACTTTGTCGACCATTTTCTGCATCACGGCAGGCGGAATGGTGTCCAGAATGGGTGTGGCGACAAATCCCGGGCAAACGGCGACGGTTCGAATGCCTTTGGGCCCGAGCTCGCGCCCCCAGGTTTTGGCAAAGCCGATCACGCCCGCCTTGGTGGCGGCGTAGTTGGTCTGGCCAAAGTTGCCATACAGGCCCACCACCGATGAGGCAATGAGAATCACGCCGCTTTCCTGCTCGAGCATCGTGGGAACGACCGCCTGCGAACAGTGAAAAACGCCCTTCAGATTGACCGAGATCACAGTGTCGAACTGCTGCTCGGTCATCTTCACCAGCCTCGCATCCTTGGTGATGCCGGCATTGTTCACCAGGCAGTCGATTCGGCCGAAACGTGCCAGCGTTGCCGCCACCATCGCATCCACACTTTCGCGGTCCGTCACATCCACCCGCAGTCCAAGCGTGTCGCCGCCGATCTGAGCCACCGCCGCGCGAGCGGTCTCGGTACGGTCGGCATCAATGTCGGCGAGCACCACCCGGGCGCCCTCGGCGGCAAACACCTTCGCCGTTGCAAGGCCAATCCCGCTGGCCGCACCAGTGATGATGGCTACCTTGTCTTTCAGCTTCATGGATATGGGTCTCCGGTCGGTCGATCAGGATTGAACGATGCGGGCGCCAGCCCGATGCCTGCGAAGGACAGCACCCGATGGATATGGCGATCAAAGTCTGACAGCGCATGATCGCTGCCTTCGATGATCAGGGTTTGCGCCCCAGCCCAGGCCTGCACCATCTCGCGCCAATCCAGTAACTCGTCCCCGGTGGCCGCGATCAACAGGCATCGATCGGGTCGACTGACCTGTGGCACCTCGAACGCACTCAGCTCCTGCAGATGATCAGCGAGAAACTCGAATGGCTGGTCGCTATGAAACAAGGTTCCCCGACCCAGGTGTCGGGCGAGAGATTCGGCCGGGCGCACCGACGGATTGAGCAGCACCGTGCGCGAGCCACACTGCTCGGCAAGGTATCGGGCGTAGTAGCCGCCCAGCGAACTGCCAACCACCACGTCGTGTTCGTTGGGCTGCACCTGCTCCAGAATCAGTCGCATGGCGGCAGCGGGCGATGCCGGCAAAGCCGGGCAGATGAAGTCGGCGGCACGCCGGGCCTGCGCCATGGCGTGCGCGAGTCGCTGGGCCTTGAACGATTGCGGCGATGACCGAAAGCCATGCAGATAAATCAGTCGCTGACAGGGTGTCCCGGCCGTCATCGCAGGGTTCCGAGTGCTGCGAGCAAACGCTGATGAATGCCGCCGAATCCGCCATTGCTCATGACCAGAACGCGATCACCGGCGCGCGCGTCGGCTGCGATGCGCCCGACCAACTGGTCGAGATCAGACTCGACGCAGGCCCGCTCGCCCAGCGCGACAAGGTTTTCGCTTGGATTCCAGGACAACCCGCCGCGATAACAGTAGATGAGGTCGGCGCCTCGCAGGCTGTCGGCAAGCTGCGCGCGCATCGTACCCAGCTTCATAGTGTTTGAGCGCGGCTCGAATACAGCCAGAATTCTTCGATCAGGGCCAAGCTGCTCGCGTAATGCGGCGATGGTTTCTGCAATCGCGGTTGGGTGGTGCGCGAAATCATCGATCACGGTAACACCGCGCTGCTCGCCGCGAGTCTGCATCCGGCGCCTGACGCCGCCGAATCGGGCGAGCGCGGCGGCAGACTCTGAGGGCGCCACGCCCACGGCATTGGCGGCAGCGATCGCGGCCAGCGCATTGGCGCGGTTATGGGCGCCTGGCTGGTACAGATGCGCCTCTGCCACGCTCTCCTGCCCAAGCAGAATTGAAAAACGCATGGCCGAGCCCGAGTCGTCGGGTGTTGCCTTGCCAAGACGCCATCCGGCATCCGTCAGGAAATGTTGGACTTCGCTCCAGCAACCACGCTCAAGTACCCGCGAAAGCGCGGGCGAGCAGCCGTTGACGATCAGTCGGCCGGTACCCGGCACAGTACGGACCAGATGGTGAAATTGGGTTTCGATTGCCGCAAGATCGGAAAAGATATCGGCGTGATCGAACTCCAGATTATTTAAGACCAGTGTGCGCGGCCGATAGTGGATGAACTTCGAGCGTTTATCGAAAAACGCGGTGTCGTACTCGTCGGCTTCGATCACGAAAGGCTCACCGATTCCGAGCCGGGCCGAGCGATCAAAATCAATCGGCGCACCACCAATGAGAAAACCTGGCGCGCGGCCGGCGCACTCGAGAATCCACGCCAGCATCGCGGTTGTCGTGGTCTTGCCATGCGTGCCGGCCACCGCAAGCACGTGGCGGCCATGCAGCACCTGCTCGGAAAGCCACTGCGGACCCGACTGGATGCGAGCGCCTGAATCGAGAATCGCTTCCAACAGCGGATTGCCGCGGCTGATCGCGTTGCCGACCACCCACAGATCGGGCCACAGTCGCATCTGATCGGCGCCATAGCCTTCGATCAGATCGATACCGAGCGCGCGAAGCTGGTCGCTCATCGGCGGATAAACACCCGCGTCGCAGCCGGTGACCCGGTGGCCCGCTTCCCGGGCGATTGCGGCGATCCCGCCCATGAAGGTGCCGCAGATCCCGAGAATGTGAATGTGCATCGGAGCGATAATTGCAGGAACACGCGATTCTAATGCCATGAATGACCACCCTGATTCCCTGCGCCTCGAGATTGCCGCCGCCGCCGCCCGGCTGATTGCTGAGTCCGGTCTCGATTACGGTGCCGCCAAGCTCAAGGCGGCGCGTCAGCTGCTGGGTGGGGCACAGGCGCCACGCGGTGTCATGCCGGACGGGGATGAGGTCGACGAGGCGCTGCGCGAGCACCTTGAACTGTTCGACCCTGAACATGAGGAGCGGCTGGCGCGGCGACGGCATGTGGCCATTGAACTCATGGAGCGGTTGGCGGAATTTAATCCCTACCTCACCGGCGCGGTCTGGAAAGGGATCTGCGCCGAGCACGCGCCGATTCATCTGCAGCTGTTCTACGACAACGCCAAAGAGATCGAAATGCGGTTGCTTGACCAGCGGTTGAAGTTCGATGTGCTCACGTTGCCGCATTTTCGAGATCCGAATGATTCCGTTGAGGCGCTCGTTTTCGAGTGGCGTCGCGAGCCGGTGCTGGTGTCGCTCTATATGGCCGACGACCTGCGCGGCGCGCTCAGGCGCGGGGCCTCGGGCGCTGCCGAGCGCGGTGACCTTGCCGCGTTTCGCGAGCGCATTGGAGCGCAGCCATGATCAGTGGCAGTAACCCGCTGCCGCCGTCTGTCGGTCGGCGCCGTCGATTCATGCTGGGCGGTCTCGGGCTTGCCTGCCTCGCAGGCGGCGCGTGGCTTGCCTCGCGTCAGGATGCGGGTCAGGCTGATACCGGGGGCGCAGCGGTTCACACGTTCCTTGCCACCGCCTGGACCGATGCCGAGGGCAAACCGTTTGACAGTGCCAGTCTGCGTGGCCGGCCGATGGTGATCAACTTCTGGGCGACCTGGTGCCCGCCCTGCGTCGAAGAAATGCCTGAGCTGGACACGCTGCAGCGCGAACTTGCGCCAAAAGGCGTGCAAGTGATCGGAATCGGAATTGATTCGGCAGCCAAAATTGAGCAATTCTCGAAAAAATCGGGTTTCTCATACCCCCTGCTCCAGGGCGGAGCCAGTGGGGCGGAACTGACCCGCGCATTTGGAAATGCTTCCGCGGCGCTGCCGTTTACCGTCGTGATCGATCGAGATGGGCGCGTCAGAGATCGAATTCTCGGACGATTTCGTCTTGATACGCTCCGGAAGTCCGCCCTGGTCGCGTCCGGCTGAACCGGATCCAACCGCGATTTTCGCTAGGTTCTGAGCGCAAGTTGGGCTAAAATTCGCGATCTTTTCCGCATCTGGCGAATAGTTACCGGGTCAGTCCGCCTCTGGAATGGCCTTGCCGCGACAGGCGGCCGCGCACAGATGCTGCAGTCTGCTGGCGGTTCGTCGGAGGCGCGATCATGGATCTAAGAAAACTCAAGACGCTGATCGATCTGGTGTCCGAATCAGGCATCTCGGAACTCGAGATTACGGAGGGTGAGGGTCGGGTACGCATTGTCAAGGCACCTGCAACCCAAACCGTGGCACTGCCGGCGGTGGTGCCCGCGCCCATCGTTGCCGCGCCCATGATGGCCCCGGAAACCGGTTTGCCCGCGGCAGCCGGTGCGCAGTCCGCTCAGTCTGTGTCGTCTGACGCGTCAGCCTCGTCAACCTCGGGTCATGTGGTCAAGTCGCCGATGGTGGGCACCTTTTATCGGTCTGCGCAGCCTGGCTCTGAGGCGTTTGCGTCAGTCGGCAGCAAGGTGAAGCAGGGCGATACGCTCTGCATCATCGAGGCCATGAAGCTCATGAACGAAATCGAAGCCGATTGCGACGGCACGGTGAAAGCGGTGCTGGTCGAAAACGGCTCGCCGGTCGAATTCGGTCAGCCGCTTTTTGTGATTGAACCCTGAACACGGCCGACCCCGGAGCCTCGAATGTTCGAGAAGATCCTGATCGCTAACCGCGGCGAGATTGCGCTTCGAGTGCAGCGCGCCTGCCGCGAGCTCGGCATCAAGACGGTCGTCGTCCATTCGCAGGCCGACACCGAGGCGAAGTATGTGAAGCTGGCCGACGAATCGGTCTGCATCGGTCCGCCTCCGTCGCGTGAAAGTTATCTGAACATTCCGGCCATCATCAGTGCGGCGGAAGTCACCGACGCAGAAGCCATTCATCCAGGGTATGGGTTTCTGTCCGAGAACGCCGATTTCGCTGAACGCGTCGAGAAAAGCGGATTCGTGTTCATTGGTCCGCGGCCCGACTCCATCCGGTTGATGGGCGACAAGGTGTCCGCCAAAGACGCCATGAAGAAAGCGGGCGTGCCGGTGGTGCCAGGCTCGGAGGGCGCCCTGCCGGATGACCCGAAAGAGGTCTTGCGTATCGCGCGGGCGGTGGGTTACCCGGTCATCATCAAGGCCGCTGGCGGTGGCGGTGGCCGCGGCATGCGAATCGTTCATACCGAGGCAGCGCTCACCAACGCGGTCACCATGACGCGGTCCGAGGCGCAGTCAGCCTTTGGAAACCCGTCGGTTTACCTCGAGAAGTTTCTCGAAAATCCGCGTCACATCGAGATCCAGGTGCTCGCTGATGGTGGGCGCAACGCCATTTACCTCGGCGAGCGCGATTGCTCGATCCAGCGCCGGCATCAGAAAATCATCGAGGAAGGCCCGGCCCCCGGCATTTCACGGCGTCTCCTCGACAAGATCGGTGCGCGCTGTGCCGATGCATGCCGAAAAATGGGCTACCGCGGCGCCGGCACGTTTGAGTTCCTGTTCGAGAACAACGAGTTTTACTTCATCGAAATGAATACCCGGGTGCAGGTTGAGCATCCGGTGACCGAACTCATCACGGGTATCGATATCGTTCAAGAGCAGATTCGAATCGCCGCAGGCGAACCGCTTCGAATCAAGCAGCGTGATGTGGTGCTGCGCGGTCATGCAATTGAATGTCGAATCAACGCTGAAGACCCGTACCGGTTCACACCGTCACCGGGTCGGATCACCGCGTGGCATCCTCCCGGTGGCCCTGGAATCCGGGTCGATTCCCATGCCTACACAGGGTATGTGGTGCCACCGCACTACGACTCCATGATCGGCAAAGTGCTCGCTTATGGCGACACTCGAGAGCAGGCGCTTCGTCGTATGCGAATCGCGTTATCCGAGATGGCGGTCGAGGGCATTCTTACCAATCTGCCGCTGCATCGTGAACTCCTTGCCGATGCGCGGTTCGTGGCGGGCGGCACCTCCATCCACTACCTTGAAAACAAGCTCGCCCAGCGCAGGACCGCTGGCTGACGCATGTGGACTGAGTTGCTGTTCACCGTCACCGGTGACCAGGTGGAGCGCTGGTCGGATGCGCTCATCGAGGCGGGGGCGATGTCGGTGCAAGCCGAGGACGCCGACGCAGACTCACCCGATGAACAGGCGATCTTCGGTGAGCCTGGTGAGCCGGTACCCGTTGCCGCCTGGGCTCGTACCCGTTTGCGCGTACTGATCAATGCCGACCTGGATGCGGCAGCCATGCTCAACCGGGCGGCAACGCTCTGCGAAAGCGCGGTGCCAACGTTCAGCACTGCATCGCTTGCTGATCAGGATTGGGTCCGGCTGACCCAGTCGCAATTTGAACCCATCCCGGTCGGTCAGCGCCTGCTGATTGTTCCCAGCTGGCATCTGGAGAACCAACGCCAACACGCCAGCGAGCGGGCCCTGATCGTGCTCGATCCGGGGCTTGCGTTCGGGACCGGAAGCCATCCGACAACGCGGATGTGTCTCGAATGGATCGACGCGAATCTTGCGCCGGGGCAATCGCTGATCGACTACGGCTGCGGCTCGGGCATCCTCGCCATTGCTGCGGCGCGGCTGGGCGCGAATCCCGTGACCGCCATCGATATCGATCCCCAGGCGCTCTCGAGCACACGCGACAACGCGCACACCAATCGGGTGGTGCTTGACGTGCTGGCTGCCGAGTCCGCCAAGCCGCAGCCCGCCGATGTGGTGGTCGCCAACATCCTGGCCAATCCGCTGCGCCTGCTCGCACCCTTGCTGACATCGCTGGTGCGCCCGGGCGGCGCGCTGGTGCTCTCGGGACTGCTCGAGCGGCAGGCTGACGAGCTGTGCGCGCTCTATCCGCAGGTGGGTCTACAGGTATTTGCGCAGCGCGAGGGCTGGGCGTGTCTTGCAGGCGTTCGGCACTAGCCGCATGTTGATTACAGGAGATTGATGATGTCTGAACGGGTGATGATCAGCGGTTCGGTGGCGTATGACACGATCATGGTGTTTGACGGTCATTTCAAGGATCACATCCTGGCCGATCAGGTGCACATGCTCAATGTGTCGTTCCTCACCCCGCGTCTCAAGCGCGAATTCGGCGGCTGCGCAGCCAACATCGCCTATAGCCTGAGGCAGCTGGGCGGTAACCCGCTGGTACTGGCTGCAATTGGTCGTGATGGTGCTGACTACCTGCAGCGCCTTGCAGGGCTGGGTATCGATACCGCCCGCGTCCGCGCGTTCGACGATCAGTACACCGCGCAGGCATTTATCACGACCGATCTGTCGGATAACCAGATCACCGCCTTCCATCCGGGCGCAATGGGAAGCGCCGACCAGGTCAGTGCACAGGCCGACGGCGAGCGCGTGGCCTGGGGCATCGTTGCGCCGAACGGCAAGGCCGCGATGCTGCGGCATGCGCGAGAGTTCGCGGCGCAGGGTATCGCGTTCATTTTCGATCCAGGGCAGGGTCTGCCCATGTTTGACGGCGCTGAACTTCGCGAACTGATCGGCGCGGCCACTGCGCTGACCGTCAATGATTACGAGGCAAAACTGCTCTGCGAACGTACCGGTTGGTCAGAAGACGATATCGCGTCGCGCGTCAAAGCGCTGATCGTGACGCGCGGCGCCGAAGGCTCCACGCTCTTTGAAGGCGCTACGCGCCAGACGATTGATGCGGTACCGATAGCGAAAGCGGTCGATCCCACGGGCTGTGGCGATGCCTATCGTGCCGGCCTGCTCTACGGGTTGTCGCTGGGCTGGACCTGGCTTGAGTCAGCGCGCCTTGGCAGCGTGTTGGGAGCCACAAAAATCGAGCATGCGGGTGCTCAAAACCATCCGATCGATCGCGCACTTCTTGCTGCCAGATTCGCTTCAGCCTACGGCCGCGCGCCCTGGTAGGCCCGCGCACCGCTCTGTCAGCAATCAGATCGCCGGTTCAAGCGCCCGGCATGCGATGAGCGCGATTTGCGCAATCAGCAGAACCACCAGCGGCGACAAATCAATGCCGCCCAGGCGGGGCAGCCGACGCTGCACTGGCTCGAGCAGAGGGTCGGTGAGCCTGTGCAGCATCGGCGCGATGGGCGCATGAGGATTGACCCACGACAGAATCACCTGCAGCAGCAGGGCCCCGATCACAAGCCAGAGCGCCCAGCGCGCGAGCCAGACCACGGCCAGCAGCACCACCGCGCCGAACGATGGTGTTCGCACAGCGAATAGCAGAACGAAGACCACCGACAGGGCGAGTGCTAGCAGCATTGCCGCCAGCAGACATGAGCCATCGAAATGTCCGCGACGGGGCAAGACAGACCGCAAGGGTCGCACCAGCCATTCAGTGAACGTGAACACAAAATGTCCGACCGGGTCGCGCAACGCCATGCCAAGCCATATCATCCACAGCCTGAGCACGCAGGCCGCTGCCAACAGGCTGCCGACTGTTTCGACGACGAGCCACAGCACCTCTCGCATCCATTCCTCCGCAAGCGCTTACTTGACGCAATGATCGTAACCCAACACAGGGCGGAGTCCCGATTCCTTGTCGCAGAGCCTGTATTTTGACTGACATCGATGCGCGCGCGGCGCGTGGCCGTGCGCTCGCGGCCCTGGTGGTGGCGAGCGCGCTGAATATTCCATTCGGCACAATTTACGCATTCAGCGTTTTCCTGCGCCCAATGGAGCAGCAGCTCGGCGTGTCCCGAACCGAAATGAGCGTCGTGTTTGGCTGCGCCACGGTGGCGCTTGCCGTGGGCATGAACCTGTTGCCGATGCTGGCCCGTCGTATCGACGGCTCGGTGCTGATTGCGGCGGCGGGTGCGCTTGGCGCGCTGGGGATCATGATCGTGTCGCAGGCGCAGGGGTTCTGGCTGCTGCTCGCAGGCTACGGCGTTCTGTTTGGATTGGGCGGCGGCCTGTCGTTTACCGCAGTCCAGCAGTGTGTGAATCAGGCAATGCCAAGGCCCAGCGGCCTGGCCAACGGATATGTCGTGAGCACTTATCCGATCGGGGCCATGATCGGAGCGCCGGTATTCAGCGCCACGCTGCTGCTTTGGGGAATCGGCCCGACACTGTGGCTGCTCGCTGCAGCGCTTTTATCGGCGGGCCTGGCGGGCGCATGGTTATATCGGCGCGCCGGCCTCACGCTGTTGTCGCAGTCTGCCTCAAGGACCCCGCCTGCACCTGTGTCGTTGACTGACCCCGCGTTTACAAGATTGTTCGCGGTGTTCTTTCTGGCTGCGTCGGCCGGGATGCTGGTGCTTGGACAGGCTGCGGCCATGCTTCATGCCTATGGCGCGGGCCCGGCCATGGCGGCGGGGGCAACCACCCTCATCACCGGAGTGATCGCAGCGTCCAGACTCGCGGGGGGCGGACTGGTTGATCACTGGCAGATGCGGACGGTTTCGATCGGCGCGAATCTTTGCGCGGCGGCAGGCGCGTTATTGGTCACGCTCTGGCCGACACCACTTTCGGCGCTCATCGCACTTTCGATGCTGGGCGCGGGGTATGGGCTGATGTCGGGCTCGAGTGCCGGGTATCTGCCCCGCCTATGGCCGCGCGATCTCTTTGCCACGCTGGCGGCCCGACTGTATGTCGCATGGTGCCTGGCTGCGATCTGTTTGCCGGTATTGGCAGGCTGGTTGTTTGATCTCACCGGGGGCTATCGCGCTGCGGTGCTGGTGGCGGCCGCTGGCAACCTGACCGGTGCCTGGCTCGCTTGCGGAATTGCGCGAACGCCGGCGCGCAGCTGAAATAAAACGGGGCAACGTGTGAACGCTGCCCCGTACAAGCTTCAAGCCCGAAGTGTGCCGGGCCTAAACCTTAAGGACGGTTCCCGGTCGGGAACGGCCAGGCAGCCGCCGGATTGAGCGGTTGCGCAGCAGGCGCAGGCGTTGCCGCAGGGGCAGGGGCGGCAGCGGCTTTTTTCGCTGCTCTTTTCGCAGGCTTCTTGGCGGCTTTTTTCGCTGCTTTTTTCGCAGGCTTTTTGGCGGCTTTTTTCGCTACGGCTTTTTTAGCGGCTGGCTTCTTAGCTGCGGCTTTTTTGGCGGCTGGCTTTTTCGCTGCCGCCTTTTTAGCGGCCGGCTTCTTGGCTGCCGCTTTTTTTGCCGCCGGCTTTTTCGCTGCCGCCGGCTTCTTGGCTGCCGCTTTTTTTGCCGCCGGCTTTTTCGCTGCCGCCGGTTTCTTTGCTGCCGCTTTCTTGGCTGTTGCCATGGTGAATCTCCTTCAGATGAAGTTGCGGTAATGGAGACCCGCGCCAGCAAGCATCGAGGCAAAGCGGCAGGCGGGCCATTCATCGGCGCAAGCGTGGATCCGCACTAGGCAGACTGCGCTTACGCTAATGAATTCGGGGGAGCGCTCAGAGGCTGAGCGCTGAAAAGAAAAACGCCGGCTGGAGGAGCTCGGCGTTTTCAGAAGCGGGTGGGGGAGCGAGGGCATGACGGCCTTGCGGGCCGCCGCCCTGGTGCGAGAGGGGATGGAGAAATTCAATCCCAACTGAGCGCGCCTCCGGTTTGATACTCAATGACTCGGGTCTCAAAGAAGTTGCGCTCTTTCTTGAGATCGATCATTTCGCTCATCCACGGGAAGGGATTGTCTTCCTGGGCAAAGACCGGCTCGATACCGATTTGCTGAGCTCGCCGGTTGGCGATGAAGCGCAGGTACCCTTTGAACTGCTGCGCGTTCAAGCCAAGCACCCCCCTCGGCATGGTGTCTTCCGCATAGGCATACTCGAGTTCGACCGCCTGTCGGAACAGGCCACGGATTTCTTCGCGAAACTCAGGTGTCCAGAGATGCGGGTTCTCGAGCTTGATCTGGTTGATCAGATCGATACCAAAATTGCAGTGCATCGGCGTCCAGAGATGCGGGTTCTCGAGCTTGATCTGGTTGATCAGATCGATACCAAAATTGCAGTGCATCGACTCATCGCGCAGGATGTACTGGTATTGCTCAGCAGCGCCGGTCATCTTGTTCTGACGGCCAAGCGCAAGGATCTGCACAAAGCCCACGTAAAAGAACAGGCCTTCCATCAGGCAGGCGAACACGATCAGCGAGCGCAGCAGCTTCTGATCGGCGTCTGGCGTGCCCGTGACGAAATCAGGATTGGTGAGCGTGTCGATGAACGGGATCAGGAACTCGTCCTTGTCGCGAATCGACTTGACCTCGTGGTAGGCGTTGAAAATCTCGCCTTCATCAAGCCCCAGCGACTCAACGATGTACTGATAGGCGTGCGTGTGAATCGCTTCTTCGAAGGCCTGCCGCAACAGAAACTGGCGGCACTCCGGCGCGCTGATATGCCGATAGGTGCCCAGTACGATGTTGTTGGCGGCCAGCGAGTCTGCGGTTACGAAAAACCCGAGATTGCGCTTGACCAATCGCCGCTCATCTTCTGTCAGGCCGTCCGGAGATTTCCAGAGCGCGATGTCGCGGCTCATGTTGATCTCTTGCGGCATCCAGTGGTTCGCGCAGGTGGCGAGGTACTTTTCCCAGGCCCACTTGTACTTGAACGGCACCAGCTGGTTGACGTCTGCGCTGCCGTTGATGATTCGCTTATCTTCGACTCGCACACGGCGGGAACTGGAAGCCGCGGTTGAGTGGGTGGCCTTTGCAGGCTCAACTGATGGGGGCGGAGCCATGACAGACATTTCGCCCATCGGTGTGGGCGCGGCCGAGCGCGGGGAAAGTACAGGCGACGTCGGCGGAGCACGACGTGTAGGGGGAGCCGCTACAGACACATCATCCCAGGACAGCATTTAATATCTCGCTTTAACTTGCTTTGGTAACAACTTGTGCGGGCGAGAAAAATTTTTTTCCATGACCCGAATCTTACGGTGCAATGAATAGCCTTGCAACGATCACACAGCAATTCCACGCCTACTGGCAGGCTTCACACTCCGGATCATCGATTGCGCAGAACTTCGGCGCAATCGGTTCACTGTGTGCGGCTGCTGCGGATACGCCTGCGATCGCTGCAGGTGATGCTGACGCTGCATAGCTGAACCCCGCCGCAGCAGCACCGCCATCTGCTGACACCGCATTCAACTGCCCAATTTTGTCGGTCGTTGATTTTTCGGCGTGCGTAGCGCCCAGCGTGCGCAGGTAATAGGTGGTCTTCAGACCCCGCAGCCAGGCAAGCATGTACGTGTCATGCAGCCGTTTGCCCGACGCACCGGCCATGTAGATGTTCAGCGACTGCGCCTGATCGATCCACTTCTGCCGACGCGACGCACACTCGACCAGCCAGGAAGGCTCAACCTCGAAGGCGGTCGCGTAGATTTCGCGCAGCTCTGCCGGGATGCGGTCGATTCGTGCGAGCGATCCGTCAAAGAACTTCAGATCTGACACCATCACCTCGTCCCAGAGACCCAGTCGCTTGAGATCGCGCACCAGATACTCGTTGACGACCGTGAACTCTCCAGACAGGTTGGACTTCACATACAGGTTCTGGAAGGTCGGCTCGATACAGGCGGAGACGCCGATGATGTTGGAGATCGTGGCGGTGGGGGCTATGGCGATGCAGTTGGAGTTGCGCATACCGAACTCGCGGATGCGACCGCGCAACGTGGCCCAGTCGAGGCGTTCGGTTTCATCGACCTCAACATGACCGCCGCGCTCTTCGCGCAACAGACGGATCGTGTCCTGCGGGAGGATGCCGCGGTCCCATAGCGAGCCTTTGAAGCTTGGGTAGCGCCCGCGCTCTTCGGCAAGTTCCGTCGATGCCAGATAGGCAAAGTAGCAGACCGCCTCCATCGATGAATCGGCGAACTCAACCGCCTGCTGGCTTGAATAAGGAACCCGCAACAGATGCAGGCAGTCTTGGAAGCCCATGATGCCCAGACCGACCGGCCGGTGGCGAAGATTCGAATTTCGCGCTTTGCCGACAGCGTAGTAGTTGATGTCGATCACGTTATCGAGCATCCGCATCGCGGTTCGGATGGTTGCCTTGAGCTTGTCGAGATCGAGTTCCCACTGGCCATTGCGCTCGCGCATGTGCGCCACCAGGTTCACTGAACCCAGATTGCACACCGCGATTTCATTGTCGCTGGTGTTGAGCGTGATCTCGGTGCACAGGTTGGAGCTGTGCACGACGCCCACATGCTGCTGGGGGCTGCGCAGATTGCACGGATCTTTGAACGTGATCCAGGGATGGCCGGTCTCGAACAGCATCGACAGCATCTTGCGCCAAAGCTGCATCGCCGGAACTTTACGGAACAGCTTCAATTCGCCACTGGCGGCGCGGGCCTCATATCGCAGATACGCCTGCTCGAAGTCATGCCCCACCTTGTCATGCAGATCGCTGCAGTCAGAAGGTGAAAACAGCGTCCATTCGGCGTTTTCGATCACGCGCTTCATGAACAGGTCGGGGATCCAATTGGCCGTGTTCATGTCGTGGGTGCGCCGGCGGTCATCGCCAGTGTTCTTGCGAAGCTCAAGAAATTCTTCGATGTCCAGATGCCAGGTTTCAAGATAGGCACAGACCGCGCCCTTGCGCTTACCGCCCTGATTGACGGCAACGGCAGTGTCGTTAACCACCTTCAGGAACGGCACAACCCCCTGGCTCTTGCCGTTGGTCCCGCGAATATGGCTGCCCAGCGCACGCACCGGCGTCCAGTCGTTACCGAGACCGCCTGCATACTTGGCAAGCAGCGCGTTTTCCTTGATCGCCTCGTAAATGCCATCGAGGTCGTCGGATACGGTGGTGAGGTAGCACGACGACAGCTGTGAGCGCTGCGTGCCCGAATTGAACAGGGTCGGCGTTGAGCTCATGAAATCGAACGTGGAGAGCAGTTCATAAAACTCGATCGCCCTAGCGTCGCGATCAATTTCATTGAGTGCCAGACCCATTGCGACCCGCATGAAGAAAGCCTGCGGCAGTTCGAAGCGCACCTCATCGACATGCAGAAAGTAGCGGTCGTAAAGGGTTTGCAGCCCGAGATAGGAGAACTGAAGGTCGCGCTCGTACTTGAGCGCGGCTCCCAGCCGGCGAAGATCAAACTGCAGCAGCTTCTCGTCCACGAGGCCGGCTTCCACACCGCGCCGCGCGAAAGCCGGGAAGTACTCGGCATAGCGCGTCGCCATGTCGGATTGCCACACCTTTTCTCCCAGCGCTTCGCGGCGCATCGTATGGAGCAGCAGGCGGGCGGTAACCTGGCTGTAGGCTGGGTCTTTCTCGATGAGCGCCCGGGCAGACAGAATCGCCGATTTGTAAACCTCTTCGAGCGGCACGCCGTCGTAGAGGTTGCGAACTGTTTCGGCGAGCACGGTCTCGGCGTTGACGAACTCTCCGAGCCCCAGGCAGGCGGCGTTGATCAGTCCACGCAACGCCTCGATGTCGAGTGGCTGGCGATGTCCGTTTTCCACAACATGCAGTGCTGCCTGGGCGGCGGCATCGCTTTCCTGTCGGGCGGCCGCACGTTCCTGGGCGCGCCGCTCGCGGTAAAGCACATAGGCGCGCGCGACCTCATGCTCGCCAAAGCGCATCAGCGCGAGCTCGACGTGATCCTGGATGTCTTCAATGTGGAAGGTTCCGCCGCCCTGTTTGCCGCGAGTCAGTGCGTTGACCACCGAGCCCGTGAGCCGGTCGACCATTTCACGGACCCTTGCCGAGGCCGCGCTCTGGCCACCGTTGACCGCAAGAAACGCTTTGGTCATGGCGATGGAGATCTTGCTGGGTTCAAAGCCAACGACCGAACCGTTGCGGCGGATGACCTTGAAATCGGCGAGGAACGCGGTCGCCGTCGCGCTCGAGGCCGGCTCGGCAACAGCTGCCGAACCTTGCGGCATCTGGGGCTCTTGCCTGACGCGCTCAGCGACTCTTTGCATGAAATTCTCCTTGTCGTAGCGGTGGTGCGTTCCAAGCGGGACGTGCACCCACCAATATGTTCTGTGTTGTTCGAAGCGATGCCAGATCGCGGCGGCACCAAGACCACTCGATGCCTTGACGTCAACCCTGCGGATAAATAGCCGCTGCGTTGCCTGAGGCACTAGATGTGGGGGGTGGACCAGCCGTTTGATCTAATTCTAGTGGTCGCAGCCCACCCAATCAAGTTCTTGACATCACATGAAGGAGACCCGTTCAACGGCTCAAACCGAGCGCGCGCCAGTGCTGTCTCTGACCGCCGCGATCGACCCCGGGTGAGCGATCCGGGAAACAATCGGTCTCGCACCAGCGCCAATACGAAGCCCGCAGAATTGCCACTACATTTGGCGGGCCTTTCAGGTCGAAACGGCCTTGCCACTTGATTTGGCGGGCCTTTCAGGTCAAAACGGCCTTACAAGGCCCGCCGCTGCTCGAGTTGCAAGCGCTCTGGGCCAATCGAACCAAGGTCCGGGATCCTGTTTTCGTCCGGGCGCGATGTCTTCGTGGCCTGCAATCCATCGCAAAGGGTGGCGTGTTCGCAACACCTCGATCAGTTGCGCCAGCTTTTTATATTGGGATTCGGTAAATCGATGCTCGCCGTCGCCCTCGAGTTCGATCCCGACCGAGAAATCGTTGCAGCGCTCACGGTCAAGGATCCGTGAGGGGCCGGCGTGCCACGCACGGTGATCGGTGGCGACAAACTGGACCACCTCGCCCCGTCGTCGCACCAGCAGATGCGCTGAGACCCGAAGATCGGCCAGCGATGCAAGTTGCGGGTCGATGTCATCGGCGCCGATCTTGTTCAGGAACAGGCGTTCAACCGCATCGCCAGAAAATACGCCCGGGGGCAGGCTGATGAAGTGAATGATCAGCGTATCAACGGGCATCCCTGGTGGCCGTTGATCAAAGTTGGGCGAGGGTACCCAGCGCGCACCGGCCATCCACCCGTCTGGCCGATCGGACCATCGTACAACGCCCGCCGACCGGGTCATCCGCGACGACCTGTGGTGCCGGCTGCCCGCTCGGCGGCATCTCGGTGCGCGGTGCCGCAGTAGCTTTGCCCGGCTTTGTCGACCACCGTGTCAGCCGCCGGAAGATAGAGTCCGCAGTGAGCGCAGCGCAGCATCGGTTCTGGCGCAGGCGGGTCAGCGCCTGCCGATGGTGTGTGATGCGGCGACTCGTGGGACGCCTTGTGCTGGCTGGAAGCTTCTGCGCGTCGGCTGTCGGCCCGTCGTTGCCCGAGCCGCCAGAGCGTCCAACCCAGCCAGACCAGTCCGGCTAATGCGAGCCAAAGCGTGATCTTGCCCATCAGCCGCGTCGCAGGACGACCTCGAGCACGAAGCGGCTGCCAACATAGGCGAGCAGCAGCAGCGCAAACCCGCCCAAGGTCAGGCGCAGGGCTGTTTTGCCACGCCAGCCGCGTTGCCAGCGGCCTAGCAGCAGCACGCCGAACACCAGCCATGAGACCAGCGTGAAGACGGTTTTGTGATCAAGGGTGAGCGGTTTGCCGAACACCTGCTCGGTGAAAAATATTCCAGTAGCCGCCGTGAGCGTCAGAAAGATGAACCCGGCTGCAATCAGTCGAAACAGGATTCGCTCGAGCGCAAGCAGCGGTGGCAGGTCTTCCAGCAGTTTTGCAGTCCAGCCCTGGGGAGCGCCAGCGCCCGCCTGCAAGGCGCGCTCGGCAACGGCCATCAAGACGGCGTGCAGTGCAGCGAGCGCCAGCACGCCATAGGCGAGCATACCGGCGAGCAGGTGGGGCACGAACAGCGGCCGGGCGGCGCGCTCGACCAACTCGGCGCCTGGAAATGCAAGCGGCAACAGGACCACCAGCGCAGCGACCGGCATCAGCACGCCACGCAGCGCCTTGAGCCCCGCGCTGAGCGATTCGAGCCAGATCACCACCATGCCGATCCACACCGTGGCCGACAGGATGCTCGCAAATCCGAATCGCCAGCCCTCAGGCGAGCGGGAAGCAATGAACAGCGAGCCCGCGTGTAGCGCGAGCGCCGCGATGAGCACCGGTGTGGCTACCCTCTCGCGAGCGCGCCATGCGATCACGTAGAGCAGGGCCGGGGCGAGAAAAACCAGAACCAGTAGAATCTTCACCAACTCAGTTTACTCCAGCCTATGCTCGATACCCTGTCTCAACGGCTGTCGCGGGTCGTTAAATCCATCCGCGGCCAGGCCCGGCTCACCGAAGCCAACACCCAGGAGATGCTGCGCGAAATTCGTGTGGCGCTGCTGGAGGCTGACGTCGCACTCCCCGTGGTGCGCGACTTCATCGCCAAGGTGCGCGAGAAGGCGCTCGGCCAGGAGGTCGTGGGCAGCCTCACCCCGGGGCAGGCGCTGGTTGGGGTGGTGCACCGGGAACTCACCGAGCTGATGGGGGGGCAGGGCGCCGGGCTCGATCTTGCGGTGCAGCCGCCGGCAGTGATCCTGATGGCCGGCCTCCAGGGTGCCGGGAAAACCACCACCGTTGGCAAGCTCGCCTTGTGGCTGCGTGGCCAGAAAAAGAAGGTTCTCACGGTTTCGTGCGACGTTTACCGCCCCGCGGCCATTGAGCAGCTTCGAGTGGTAACCGCGCAGGCGGGCGCCGAGTTTTTTGCGTCCACGCCCGATCAGGCACCCCAGGCGATCGCGCAAGCGGCGCTGCAGTGGGCGCGCACTCACTACCACGACGTGCTGTTGATCGATACCGCTGGCCGCCTCACGATCGATGAAGCGATGATGCGCGAAATCGCCTTCCTTCATCAATCGGTCAAGCCGGTCGAAACCCTGCTGGTGGTCGATGCGATGCAGGGGCAGGATGCGGTCAATACTGCGCGAGCCTTCGGTGAGGCGGTTGGCGTTACCGGTGTCGTACTGACAAAACTTGATGGCGATTCGCGCGGCGGCGCGGCGCTCTCGGTCAAGGCGGTCACCGGTGCGCCCATCAAGTTCGCCGGCATCGGCGAAAAAATTGATGGTCTCGAGGCGTTTCACCCCGAGCGGATGGCTGGCCGAATCCTGGGTATGGGCGACATCGTGTCGCTCGTCGAGGAGGCGGGCCGGGTGGTCGATCAGCAGGCCGCGCAAAAGCTTGCCGCCAAGCTCAAGTCAGGCGACCGCTTCGATCTGAACGATTTTGCAGCGCAGATCGGACAGATGAACAAGATGGGCGGATTGGGGTCGCTGCTCGACAGACTCCCGGCGCAGATGCAGCAGGCCGCCGCCGGTGCGGACATGGCGCAGGCTGAGCGGCAGATGCGTCGCATGCAGGGCATCGTCCACTCAATGACCGCGCTCGAGCGAACCCGCCCCGAACTCATCAAGGCCTCTCGAAAGCGGCGTATTGCAGCGGGCGCTGGCGTACCCGTTCAGGAAGTCAACCGGCTCCTCAACCAGTTCGAGCAGATGCAGACCATGATGAAGCGCATGCAGAAAGGCGGTATGGCCAAGATGATGCGCAGCCTCAAAGGGGCATTCCCCGGCATGCGATGAGGCCGTAGCCATGGACCCGCACGCGCAACTTGCCAAGCTCCGAAGTGTGTTTTCGGGGCGCCTCCATCATTTGCCGAACGACACCGCGCCCTTCCTCACCGACTGGCGAAAGCGCTACATCGGTCGGGCGCTGGCGGTGGCGCAGCCCAACTTGCCAAGCTCCGAAGTGTGTTTTCGGGGCGCCTCCATCATTTGCCGAACGACACCGCGCCCTTCCTCACCGACTGGCGAAAGCGCTACATCGGTCGGGCGCTGGCGGTGGCGCAGCCCGATTCCGTGGGCGATGTCGCTGCGGTGGTCCGCTGGTGCGCAGATCAGCGCGTGCCCCTCGTTCCGCAGGGCGGCAACACCGGCTTGTCTGGCGGGGCGACGCCCGACGAGTCGGGGCGCGCGCTGGTGCTGTCGCTGGCACGGCTGAATCGGGTGAGGGCAATCGACACGGCCAACAACTCAATGACGGTCGAGGCTGGCTGCGTGCTGGCCGATGTCCAGCGCCAGGCGGCCGATGCAGGCAGGCTGTTTCCGCTTAGCCTGGCCGCCGAGGGTTCGTGCACCATTGGTGGCAATCTCTCCACCAATGCCGGTGGGGTTCAGGTGCTGAGATTCGGCAATGCGCGCGAGCTATGCCTGGGGCTCGAGGTCGTGACCGCCTCCGGTGAAATCTGGGATGGCCTGCGCGGCCTTCGGAAGGACAACACCGGCTACGATTTGCGCGACCTGTTCATCGGTGCCGAAGGCACGCTTGGCGTGATCACCGCGGCCACGCTCAAGCTCCATCCCCTGCCTGCTGCGCAGGTCACCGCGTTGGTGGCGCTCAACGATCCCGATGCGGCAGTGGCGCTTCTTGAGCGTGCCCAGCGCAGGCTTGGCGCCTCGCTCACAGCGTTTGAACTCATGTCGGCGTTCTGCATTGATCTGGTGCTGCGTCACTTTCCAGACTGCCGGTTACCGTTTGGCGAGCTGGCGAGCCCCTACTATGTCTTGCTTGAGTGCTCTGACGCTGACAGCCACGAGCACGCGCAGGCGGCTCTCACGGCACTGCTTGCCGAAGCGCTCGAGCACACCCTGATATCTGATGCGGCCGTGGCTTCGTCAATCGCCCAGAGCCGGGCGATCTGGGCGTTGCGCGAAAACATTTCTGAAGCGCAGGCGGCGGAAGGCAAAAACATCAAGCACGACGTCTCGGTGCCGATTTCCGCGATCGCCGAGTTCGTCGCGCATACCAATGCCGCGCTCACAACCCGCTTTCCTGGCGTGCGCATGGTGGTGTTCGGCCATCTTGGCGATGGCAACCTTCACTACAACGTGTCGCCGCCCGAGGGTGCCACCGATGAGGCCGCGTTTCTTGCCATGCAGCCCGACATCAACCGGCTGACCCACGACGCGGTGGTGGCTCGACGCGGCTCGATCTCCGCCGAGCACGGTCTGGGACAACTGCGGCGCGATGAGGCTGCCCGCTACAAATCGCCGGTTGAAATGAGCCTGATGCGTGCCATCAAGCAGGCACTCGATCCGCTTGGCATCATGAATCCCAACAAGGTGCTCGGGCCTAGCGGCTGAGCGCTTTGCGCCCCAGGCGCGCCAAAATGTTGTTTGCGGCCTCTGCAGGCGCGACCAGACTGGGCTCGGTGTCGCGTCGACCCTGAAGCTCCACCCGCCCTTCTTTCAAGCCGCGATCGCCCACTGTTATCCGCAGTGGAACGCCAATCAGCTCCCAGTCGGCGAACATCGCACCAGGCCGCTCGCCGCGGTCGTCCAGAATCACATCGACCCCGGCTTCAAGCAGCGTGGTGTAAAGCCCGAGTGCAGCGTCTCGAACCGCCTCGGATCGGTCGAAGCCCACCGGGCAGATCACCACTTCGAACGGAGCGATTGCAGCGGGCCAGATGATGCCGCGCGCATCGTGATTCTGTTCGATTGCGGCGCCAAGCAGCCGTGTCACGCCGATTCCGTAGCAGCCCATTTCGACGGGTCGGCTTGCACCGTCTTCGTCGACAAAGACCGCACGCATGGCTTCCGAGTATTTGGTTCCCAGATAGAACACATGCCCAACCTCGATGCCACGCTGGATGGCGATGGTGCCCTGGCCATCGGGTGACGGATCGCCCTCGCGAACATTGCGGATGTCCGCCACGATGGGCTCGGGCAGGTCGCGGCCCCAGTTGACGCCGGTGTAGTGATACCCCGCATCGTTGGCGCCGCAGACAAAATCACTCATCCGGGCGACGGTTCGGTCGGCCACCACGGTCACCGGTTTCACCAATCCGATGGGGCCCAGGTAGCCGGGTGGTGTGCCGAAGTGCTCGATGATTTCGGTTTCGGTGGCAAACCGGAAGCCTTCCAGGCCCGCCACCTTGCCTGCCTTCACCTCATTTAAGTCATGATCGCCGCGCACCAGCAGCAGGAAAACTCGCGTGGCAACAATCCGGCCGCGGGAGTCGGGATCGTCGGCGCCGTCTTTGGGCTTTTCGCGGTCATCCACCGCAAGCACCAGCGACTTCGCCGTGCGTGAAAGCGGCAGTCCGAGCAGGTCGGCCACTTCGGCGCAGGTGCTGCGGCCAGGGGTTGGCGTTTTGACAAGCGGCTCGCCTGCCGGCGCGCGTGAGTCGAAGAGGGGCAGCGCTTCGGCAAGTTCTATGTTGGCTGCGAATTCGCTGGTGGGGCAGTAAGCGATTGCGTCTTCGCCCGTGTCAGCGATCACCTGGAACTCATGGCTCGCTGAGCCGCCGATTGCGCCGGTATCGGCTGCCACGGCACGAAAGGCAAGCCCGATCCGCGTGAAGATGCGCGTATAGGCTTCAAACATCGCCTGGTAGGAGGCAAGCGCCGCCGCTTTGCTGCGGTCAAACGAATAGGCGTCCTTCATTGTGAATTCACGACCGCGCATCAGGCCGAATCGAGGGCGGCGCTCATCCCGAAACTTGGTCTGGATGTGATAGAAATTTTTAGGCATCTGCCGATAGCTGCGAATTTCCTGGCGCGCAATGTCGGTGATCACCTCTTCGGAAGTGGGCTGCACGATGAAATCCCGCCCATGCCGGTCTTTAATCCGCAGCAACTCCGGGCCGTAGCGTTCCCACCTTCCCGACTCCATCCACAGCTCCGCAGGCTGGATGACCGGCATCAGCAGTTCAATGGCGCCCGCCGCGTCCATTTCTTCCCGGATGATCGCTTCGATCTTGCGGATGGTTCGGAGCCCCATGGGCATGTAGTTGTAAATGCCGCCGGCGAGCCGCCGGATCATGCCTGCGCGGGTCATCAGCCGGTGACTGACGATCTCGGCGTCGGAGGGCGCCTCCTTGAGCGTGGCAATATGGAACCTTGAGGCTTTCATGGGAGTCCGTTTCAGGAGTGCGGGCGCGGCGATGCGCCCGATATAATCGGACGCATTGTAAGAGATCAACGGGTGCGGCCATGCTCGATCGCGAAGGCTACCGCCCCAATGTCGGCATCATCCTGGTCAACGGCCAGAACGAAGTCTTCTGGGGCAAGCGGATCCGCGAACACGCCTGGCAATTTCCTCAGGGCGGAATCAAACGCGGAGAATCACCGCAGCAGGCGATGTTTCGCGAGCTGCGCGAGGAAACCGGGCTGATGCCCGATCACGTCAAGGTGATCGGGCGTACGCGCGACTGGCTGCGCTATGACGTCCCCACGCAGTGGGTGCGCCGTGAAATGCGCAGCCACTATCGGGGTCAGAAGCAGATCTGGTTTCTGATCAGGATGGTGGGGCGTGACTCGGATGTGGATCTGCGCGCCTCGGGTCAGCCCGAGTTCGATGCCTGGCGTTGGAATCCGTACTGGATTCCGCTGGAGTCGGTCATTGAATTCAAGCGCGACGTGTACCGGCTTGCCCTGGAAGAGCTGTCGCGGTTTCTTGAGGACCTGCCCGCACCCCTAAAGACCCCTGCGGAGTTGACAAGGCCGGTGCAAGACCTGGCGTTGCCCGACTGACTGACCCGCGGGCCTTCGCGGCCGGGTTAACCGACCGCCAAGGCTTAAACCGGAGTGGGCAGCGGCCGGCCGTCCAGCCACGCAGCGACGTTCTCGAGAACCTTTCGACCCATTGCCGTGCGGGTATCGTGCGTGGCGCTTCCCTGGTGCGGTTGCAGCACCACGTTGTCCAGCGCGATCAGGCCGCTTGGCACCTGAGGCTCGCGTTCGAAGACATCCAGGCCGGCCGCGCCGAGCGCACCGCTTGCGAGCAGTTCGGTCATCGCCTGCTCATCGATGACCGAACCCCGGGCGATATTGATCAACAGTCCCGCAGGACCAAGTGCTTCCAGCGCCGACCGGGAGATCAGTCCCCGCGTGTCGGCGCCGCCCGGGCAGGCCGCAATCAGCACATCCGACCAGCGCGCAAGTTCGACCAGGTTTGAAAAATAGCGGTAGCCGCTCGACGGCTTTTCGCGGGGCCCGAAGTAGGCAAGTTCGGTGTTGAAGGCGGCGCAGCGCCGAGCGATGGCCAAACCGATTCGGCCCAGCCCCACGATTCCAACCTTGCGTCCCTGCAGGCTCTGTGTGAGCGCCATATTGCCCTTGAGCCACAAACCGTCGCGGACAAACCGGTCGCCCTGAGGAATCCGCCTGATGGTGCCAAGCAAAAGTGCCAGCGCCAGGTCCGCGACGTCCTCGGTGAGCACATCGGGCGTATTGCTGACTGCGATGCCATGGGCACGCGCGTGGGCGACATCGAGCGCATCGACGCCCACGCCGAAGCAGGCCACCAGTTTCAGGCTAGGCAGCGCCTGCATCAGCGCAGCGGTCATTCCGTGCGTGCTAGAGGTAACGGCCACGCTGCAGTCGGCAGCGACCGAGGCGAGAAAGCGCTCACGATCGGATGCCTCGAACAGGCGGCGAATGTCGTAGAGTCTGGCGAGTGCTTCCTGGGTTGGACCGTGGAGCGGGCCCACCTGAACGATCACGGGTTTGATTGTCATGATGCGGGACTCAGAAAAAGGA
>VGHA01000007.1 GCA_016868375.1 Betaproteobacteria bacterium
CAAACCCCGGATCGTCCGGCGGTCGTCCGCGAATTTCGCTGCGCCTGATGATTTCGCTGCTTTATCTGAAGCACGCCTTCAACGAAAGCGACGAAGGGGTGGTTGAGCGCTGGAGCGAAACGCCCACTTGGCAATACTTTTCCGGGTTCGCATATTTCGAGCACCGCTTGCCCTGTGACCCCACTACGCTGATCAAGTTTCGTAAAGCAATCGGCGAAGAAGGAGTGGAGGAGTTGCTCGCGCAGACCATCAATGTGGCGCTCAACCTGAAACTGATCAGCCCCAAGCATCTCGAAACCGTGATCGTGGACACCACGGTGCAGCCCAAAGCGATCGCGCATCCCACTGACTCGAAACTGCTTGAGGTCGCTCGCGACAAACTCGTCGAGATCGCCAAAGAGAACGCGATCCCGCTTAAGCAAACGTTTGCGAAAGAAGGCAAAGCACTGAGGTTTCAGGCGGGCCGATATGCGCACGCCCGACAGTTTCAGCGCATGCGCAAAGCGGTCAAGCGGCAGAGCACGATTGTGCGCAAGCTCCACGCTGCCATCGAGTCGAAGATGACTACGCTGAGTGAAGCAGTGAAAGGGGCGCTGGCTGCACCGCTCGCCAGAGCCCAACAACTGATTTCGCAGGCTCGCACCCGCCGACCTAAGAAGCGCGGAGCGGAGCAAGGATCGTCGACACCCAAGATTTACAGCTGGCACGCGCCGGAAGTGGCCTGCATCAATAAGGGCAAGGCGCTTACGCCCTATGAGTTCGGTGCGAAGGTGAGCATTGCGACCAGCGTGCAAGGTAATTTGATCGTAGGTGCGCGAGCGTTCGGCGGCAATCCGTTTGATGGGCACACGCTTGCCGAGCAGCTGGAACAAACAACGATCCTGCTTCAAGACCGCGCCATCAAGCCGGGCACGGTGTATGTCGACCTGGGGTATCGCGGCGTCGATCACGATAATCCCGGCGTTCGGATCAATCATCGCGGCAAGAAGCGGAGATTGAACGAAGCCGAACTGCGGCTGCTCAAACGCCGTCAATCGATTGAGCCCGTGATCGGGCACCTGAAGCATGACCACCGAATGGATCGGTGTCATCTGAAGGGTGAAACCGGTGACCGGATTCACGCCGTGTTGTGCGCAGCCGGGTACAACATTCGTTGGCTGCTGAGGATGATCGTGAAAAAAGGCCTCGGCCTTTTTTTGTGCCTTGTATTTGGAGCGCTCTATTTCGCGGTGCGGTTGATGCGCGGACATGGGGGCGACGATTTCAGAGCCTCAAATCGGCAATTTGCGGTAGGTGCGGCTTGAAAAGCGATTTTTCAGGGACGACTACTTCAGAGATTCGCGACCGCAGAAATCGTAAAAACAGGAGTCCTTGATTCCGGGCTTCAGGAGTGTCTTGCAGCGGGGCGTCGCTGCACCGGGCTTGCCATTAATGTGCGTCGGATTCAGCGACATCGGCGCGGAAATTTCTGGATCGATTCGCTCGCATTTCGACGTGAGGTGGTGGTAACCGGTTGGACATTCAATGCCGTGATCGTGTTTCTGGACGATCTGGTGGTTTATCGTGCGTTCGGTGGACAGCCCAGACTTGAAGAAATATCGGCAACCAGGAATCCGCTGGGACCGCTTCAAGCCTGGGGTGATTCGGTGGGCGGAGCGCTGCTGAGATAAGCGGCAAGCGTTTATCAATTTTAAAATATATCATTAATAATCATGTACTTACTATTATTTCATCAAGCATGTTCTTACTTGTGAAAACACTTTCTTATTTACAAGGGGGTAATTCAACGCTAATCCGGGATTTGCAAGAATTGCACAAAAATAATTAAAACTGATAAATTCCGGGTCCGTCGTTATTTACTCGGACTAAACCATCATGGCTCGTAGTTACGAAGCAATCAAAAAGCAGATCGCGCGTCTCGAAGCGCAAGCTAAAGCGCTTGAATCAGCCCGCGACTCTAAAAAAGCCAAATCGATTGAACGCGTGAAAGCGCTGATGAAGAAACTGGGCGTGTCGGCTCAGGATCTTGCGGCGGCAGGACCGCGTGCAAAATCAGCCGTCAAGGGACGTCGTCGCGCAGCGCCGAAAGCCGCATCAACCGTCGCACCGAAATATCGCGATCCCGACACCGGCGCCACCTGGACCGGGCGTGGTCGTCCGCCGGTGTGGCTGGCACAGAAGTTGGCCCAGAACCACACCAAGGAAGAGTATTTAATCTCGCCGGCGCCTGCTGCGGTCTGAAGCGCGGGTTGTTGGATTGCCCAGCGGTCGTTGGCTGGGCAATCTGGTGGGCCCCCCGGGAGTCGAACCCGGCACCAACGGATTATGAGTCCGCTGCTCTAACCAACATGAGCTAGAGGCCCGAATCCGCCATTGTAGACCGAGCGGGACGTGCGGCGACTGACTGCGCAAACATTATCCCTCCAGTGATCTCGCACGCACTCGACGCTGGTGGAGATTGTTCGCGGCAAGCGCGCCCACCACCAGCGCCGCGCCAACCAATTCAATTGCTGAAAACTGCGCGCCCAGCGCGGCCAATACCGCGAACGCAACCACCGGTGTGAGATTGCTGAGCAGCACTGAGTTCAATGTGCCAATACGGCGCAGGCTGATATTCCAGAGAAATATCGCCACCAGCGCACCGAATATCGCCAGAAACGCTATTTTCCCGATCAGAACGCGGTCGGGTTCAACCGGGAAATAGGTTGCACCCAGGCCGTGGGCCAGCAACCAGACGGGCGTCGCGGCGACCACGCCAAACAGACAGGTTAACGCAGAGATTCGGGCGCTCGACCAGTGCGAGATGGCACCTGTGGAGAGCGAGTAGGTGACCCAGGCAATTGACCCCAAAAACACCAGACAATTGCCCGCCAGTTCTTCAAGTGTGATGCTGGCGTTGGCATTGAGTGCCTGACCGCCGCGAGTCACCACCAGCAGCACCCCGAAAAACGCCACCGCCACGCACACCAATGTGAAGCGCTCGGGGCGGCGCCGCTGCAGCAGCCACTGCGCAAGCACGGCGATGGCCGGTTGCAGCGCGCCAATGATCGCCGCTGACTCAGGGCGTGTGAGCGACAATCCCGCGAACACCAGCATCACCGAGCCGGCAATACCAATTCCGCCAGCCACCGACAGCACACGATAGTGGCCGGCAGGAGACACCGCGGGCCAGCCTTCCTTCCAGACGAGGAAGGCAACAAACCCCACCATGGCAAGCACGTAGCGGAGTAGGCCGAGCGTGTAGCCATCGACCTGCTCGAGCACCTGTTTGCCGATAGGTATCTGCAATCCCCAGATCAGCACCGCACCGAGCGCTGCGGCAAGCCCCGCCCCGAACCCGCTCGCGGACTTCACGGATCAGGCAGGTGGCAATGCGCGGCAACGCATCGGCTAAGTGGAGCGTTACTGCCCTTCCAGGAAACTCTTCAGCTTGTCGGCGCGCGTCGGGTGGCGAAGTTTACGAAGCGCTTTTGCCTCAATCTGGCGGATGCGCTCACGTGTGACATCAAACTGCTTGCCCACTTCTTCAAGGGTATGGTCGGTGCTCATTTCAATGCCAAACCGCATGCGCAGCACCTTGGCCTCGCGCGGCGTGAGCGAATCAAGCACCTCCTTGACCACATCGCGCATTGACCCATGCAGCGCCGCGTCCGCAGGCGCGAGCGTCGTGGTGTCTTCGATGAAATCACCCAGATGAGAATCGTCATCGTCGCCGATCGGTGTTTCCATCGAAATCGGCTCTTTGGCGATTTTCAAAATCTTGCGGATTTTGTCCTCAGGCATTTCCATGCGCGTGGCAAGCATCGCGGGATCGGGTTCCTGTCCGGTTTCCTGAAGAATCTGTCGGCTGATCCGGTTCATCTTATTGATCGTTTCGATCATATGAACCGGAATACGGATGGTTCGCGCCTGATCCGCAATGGATCGCGTAATTGCCTGACGGATCCACCAGGTGGCGTAGGTGGAAAACTTGTATCCGCGCCGGTATTCGAACTTATCGACCGCTTTCATCAGGCCAATATTGCCTTCCTGGATCAGGTCGAGAAATTGCAGACCCCGGTTGGTGTATTTCTTGGCGATTGAAATGACCAGACGCAGATTCGCCTCGGTCATTTCGCGCTTGGCCTTGCGCGCGAGCGCTTCGCCTGTGGTCATGCGCTTATTGATCTCTTTGAGATCGGACAGCGGCAACACGACGCGCGCCTGCAGGTCGATCAGTTTCTGCTGCTGGTCTTGAATCGCGGGAACATTGCGCGTGAGCACCTGCTGCCAGGCCGCGGGCTTGGCGAGTTCACCACTGACCCAGTTCAGATTGGTTTCGTTGCCCGGGAACGATGCGAGGAAATGCTCGCGCGGCATGCCGACCCGGCGCACACAGATTTCAGCGATCGAGCGCTCGAGCTTGCGCACTTCTTCAACCTGACTGCGCAGCGTATCGCAGAGCTTTTCAACGATCTTTGCCGTAAAGCGGATCGTCATCAGCTCATCTTGAATTTCGGTTTGCGCTTTCAGATAGGACTTGCTCTGGTAGCCGTCTTTTTCAAAGGCCACCCGCATCCGGTCAAAACCCGAACTGATCAGTTCGAACTTGGCCAGCGCGTCACGCTTGAGTTCTTCGAGCCGCGCGGTATTGGCGCCACCGCTGTCGCCCTCTTCGTCTTCAAAATCAGCCTCTTCAGCCGGAGCGGGCGCAGCGACGAATTCAGCCTCTTCAGCGTTCGGATCGATCAGGCCGTCGACAACTTCATCAATTCGCATCGTACCGGCGCGAATGCGCTCGGCATGGTCGAGCACTTCCTTGATGGTGGTCGGGCAGGCAGAGATCGCCTGGATCATGTGCTTGAGACCATCTTCGATTCGCTTGGCGATTTCGATTTCGCCTTCGCGGGTAAGCAGTTCGACCGAGCCCATCTCGCGCATGTACATGCGCACAGGGTCGGTGGTACGGCCAAACTCTGAGTCCACCGTGGACAGCGCCGCCTCGGCTTCTTCTTCGGCGTCGTCGTCCGAACTTGCCACCGGCGTGGTGTCAGCCATCAGCAGGGTTTCGGCATCGGGCGCCTGGTCGTAGACCGCGATGCCCATGTCGTTGAAGGTGCTGACGATTGATTCGATCGCCTCGGCTTCGACCAGATCTTCGGGCAGGTGGTCGTTGATTTCGGCGTAAGTAAGGAAGCCGCGTTCCTTGCCGAGCTTGATCAGCGTCTTGAGGTTGTTGCGGGTGGCCTCGCGCTGCTCTTCGGTAATGCCCGAGCGGCCGCCCAGTTCCTTCAGCAGCTGCTTCTCTTTTGCGCGACTGCCGCGCCTGGTCGCCTTGGTTGGCGCAACGGGAACCTCGGGGATGGCTTCAGCTTCGCTCTCGGCATCATCGAATGACTCAACCTGATCGCCCGTGTCGGCACTGTCGTCAAGTTCCTCTTCGCTGTCGGGGCGTGAACCTGCCTTGGCGGGCTTGGCCGACTTGGTCGATGCGGTTGATTTCGCGCCTGCTGCGGCGCGCTTCGAAGCGGAGGCTGCAGCGGGTGTTGTCAAAGCTGCCTTCGACTCGCCAGCCGCTTTCGCCGACGCAACTTTGCCGGTGCTGGCACCAGCAGGTTTGACCTCGGACGCCTTGGCCACCGCAGCTTTCGCTGGTGTCGCCTTAGCCGGGGCTGGGTTGTCAGGCACGGCAGCCGTAGCGCGGGTGTCGGGCTTGTCGGAAACCCCTAGCTTGGCAGTGGCAATAGGCTTTGCCGGCGCGGCCGCAGGCTTGGTGGACACGGCGCTGCTGGTTGCCTTGGAGGCGGCTGCCGGTGCCGGCTTGGCGACCGGTTTCGGCGCCTGCTTTGCAGCGGATTTGGCTTCGGTCTTGGCTGACGCAGCAGCAGGCTTGGCGACGGGCTTTGCCGCGGCAACCGGGGCGGCCTTCTTCAAGGTGGGGGCCGCTGATTTCGCCGGTGCCTTGGCGGCGGCCTTGATGGCGGCCTTCGGAACAACCTTCGGGGCAACCTTGGCGGCGGGCTTGTGCGACGCCTTGGATGCAGCGGGCTTCACGGCCTTGGCCGGCGCTTTGGGGGCGGGTCGGGCGACCTGCTTGGCGGGCTGCTTGGCCACAGGTTTAGCCACAGGTTTAGCCACAGGTTTAGCCACAGGTTTAGCCGCGGGTTTAGCCGCGGGTTTAGCCGCGGGTTTAGCCGACGCTTTGGTCGACGCCTTGGCAGGCGCTTTGGATGGCGCACGGGCTGATGCGGCAGCGGAGGCCTTCTGTGCCGGCAGTTTGGCGGTGCTGCGTGCCGTTCCCTTCGCAGCCGATTTGACCGCGGCCTGGGCAACCGTACGCGCCCCCTTGGCGGAGGCCGCGCTGGCCGCAGGGCTCACCGACTTTTTCGTGCCAGCAGACCGGCTGCCAAGCCCCCTGCCGACACTCGCCGCCGCGCGTGCAGACGGCTTGGAACCTGCTCGAGCCGCAACCGTCTTTTTCGCATTCGCCTTGCTCATCAACACTCTCCCCGCTAGCCTGTATACGATCGTCCGAAACGTGCGTGCCCGCCAATCCGGTAGCCCGGATCCCCCATCAGCTGGTAGCCCGGATCCCCATCAGCCGGGAGCCCGGGTCCCTTCCCCGATCCTTCCCCGGATCCTTCCCAAGTTCCCATGCAGACCCAGCCAACACTCTTAAAGGCTCAAACGCAAATTCCGTGAAGAAAACCGATCAGTCTACCACTGCTCGGGTCATCTTGAGGAGTTCGCCGTAACGCGCGCGCGCCTCATCGCTGGTGATGCCCGCTGCAACAAGCTGATCGATCTGTTGCCTTGCCCACCGGCTGCGCAACTGCCCCAGCGCACCATCCAGCTCCATTGAAGCTTCGTCGGTACTCAGCTCGGCAAGTCCCGCCGCGTCGGCGCCACCCGCACGCTCAAGTCTCGCCACCTCGGTTGCATCGCTCGAACGCAGGCTCTCGCAGACACTTGCAAAGGTGCTGCCAGGTGGCAGGCTTGCAATCGCGCGGATCCAGTCGGCAAGCCCCGCTGGCAGCCATGTCTGCCCGGCGTCGAGGGAAGCTGCCAACGCCGGGTGAAGCGCCAGCAGCAACCGGGCGCGCGCCTCCAGATCGGGGGCGGCGGCAGGAATCCGGATCCGCGGCGCGTCGTGTCGATACCCATGCCGAGGCGACTCGCCGCCACGCGAGTCGCGTCCGCGTCCCTGGGACGCATCGCGCGCCTGACCGTCCCGACCTGTGCCTCGGAACGAACGGGTCTCAGGCCCTGCCGAGGATGCGCGCACGGCACCCCGGTCACCACCGCGGGCAGCAGCTGCGGGCGACAGAAACCGTTCAACTTCGGCTGCAGACAGCTGCGACAGCGCCGCCAGCCTGTGAATGAGCTGCAGCCTGAGCGCTGGCGCCGCCAGTTCAGCCATCAGGGGTTTGGCGTGAGCAAGCAGCATCGCGCGGCCCTCCGATGACCCGAGATCGACCTGTGCGGACAACTCGCGCAGCAGGACCTCGGACAACGGCACCGTTGACTTGAGTAAGTCGAGCCAGCCCTCGACGCCATGGTCGCGAACATAACTGTCCGGATCGTGCTCGGGTGGCAGATATAAAAAATCAATTCGACGCGTATCGGCCGTGTGCGGCAAACATACAGAAAGCGCGCGCGAGGCTGCCTTGCGGCCCGCTGCATCACCATCAAACGCGAACACCAGGCGTCCCGCAAGACGCACCAGCTTTCGAACATGATCGGGCGTGGTCGCCGTTCCGAGCGTGGCCACCGCGTTGCCCACGCCATGCTGGGCAAGCATCACCACATCCATATAGCCTTCGACCACCACCACGCAATCGTCGCGACGAATCGCCTCGCGGCCCTCGAACAGGCCGTAGATTTCGCGTCCTTTGGAAAACACCGGCGTCTCGGGCGAGTTCATGTACTTGGGCTCGCCGCTATCGAGCACTCGGCCGCCAAATCCGATCACCTGACCGCGCGCGTTCCGGATGGGAAACATGATGCGGTCGCGGAACCGATCGTATCGGCGCGATCGGCCAGGAGCCGCCTCCGGGCCCGACTCTTCAACCGCAGCATCGATTACCAGGCCCGCAGTGGCCAGTACCTCTGCCGCGTAGTCGGCGACCGCCGCTTCAAGGCCGCGCCACTGCGCCGGCGCATAACCGATTCCAAAGCGCGCCGCAGTCTCGCCATTGACCCCGCGCCCTTTGAGATAGTCGATTGCCCTGGGCGAATCTCTCAGCCGGGTACGGAAGTGTCTGGCTGCGGTGTCGAGGACGGCAAGCAGGCTCTGCGATTCCGATGCGGCCGCCGCAGCCGCCGCAGGGTCGAGTGGTCGCGACTCCGGCACGGTGAGGCCGGCCTCGCGGGCCAGGTCGCGGATCGCGTCAACATAGCCCAGACCCGCATGCTCCATCAGAAATCCAATCGCAGAGCCATGCGCGCCACAGCCGAAGCAGTGATAGAACTGTTTGGCGGGACTGACGGTAAATGACGGGGACTTTTCGCCGTGAAAGGGGCACAGGCCCAGGAAGTTGGCGCCCGCCCTGCGCAGCTTCACATGGCGACCGACAACATCAACGATGTCTACGCGGGCCAGCAGTTGCTGGATGAAGTCCTGCGGAATCACCCGGCAAGTTTAGCGCGCGAGCGGGGATTAGCGCGCGAGCCGGGACTTTACCTGGGCGGAAACTGCCGCCATATCGGCACGCCCGGCCAGTGCGGCACGCACCTGAGTCATGACCTTGCCCATGTCTTGCGGGCCCGCTGCGCCGGTAGCGGCAATGGCGGCTTCGATGGCGGCCTCGACCTGCGAAGCGTCCGCCTGCTCGGGGAGATAGCCAAGAAGGACGGTCAGTTCGAATTTTTCGCGGTCGGCAAGATCCTGTCTGCCACCCGCCTCGAACTGGGTGATGGAGTCACGACGCTGCTTGGCAAGCTTTTCAACGACCGAGGCGATCTGAGCATCATCAAGCGTAATGCGCTCGTCAACCTCACGCTGTTTGATGGCGGCGAGCAGCATTCGCAGCGCAGACAGGCGGTCGGCCGCGCGTGCCCGCATAGCCGATTTCATGTCTTCAGTGATTCGATCTTTCAGGCTCATCGTGACTTCTGCAGCCAGCAAAAATAGCGATACAACCGCTAGTGAAACTTGTCGCTAGCGGTTGCAAACAGCCCCATCAACACCGCTCAGTAGAGTTTCTTGGGCAGCATCTGGCTGCGAATGCGCTTGTAATGGCGCTTTACCGCAGCCGCCTTCTTGCGCTTACGCTCGGAGGTGGGCTTCTCATAGAACTCGCGAGCGCGAAGCTCGGTAATGATTCCGGCTTTCTCGATCGTTCGCTTAAAGCGACGTAGCGCCACATCGAACGGCTCGTTTTCCTTAACCCGGATGGTCGGCATTGAAAATCACCCCCTTTCAATCGAACCTGAAACTATACACAGATTCGATTATCCCAGTCAAAAAGCCAGACTGAGACGCCCACAGGATGATCAGCGGGCAATGGACTGGCCGGCCGCGTAACCCGACGCCCAGGCCCACTGAAAGTTGTAGCCACCGAGCCAGCCGGTGACATCGAGCACCTCACCGATGAAGTGCAGCCCGGGCACCCGCCGCGACTCAAGCGTGCGCGGATCCACCTCATCGGTTGACACCCCGCCCGAGGTGACCTCGGCCTTGCGATAGCCCTCGGTACCGGTCGGCTGGAGGGTCCAGCCCGACAGTTGGAGGGCGGCAGTCGCGAGTTCGCGCCGCCCAAGCTCGGCCAGTTTGCGATGCGCAGCCGCCTTGCCCAGCATGCGCTCGCTCCAGAGCGCAGCCAGGCGCCTGGGCAAACGATGGGCGAGCACGCTTGCAAGCGGCAACCGACCCGAGCGCTCGCGCTCGTCGGCCAGCCATCGGTTGGGCTCATCGCCCCCAAGCAGATCGATCTCGATCGCCCCCCTGGGTCGCCAGAAACTGGACACCTGCAGCACCGCAGGGCCAGACAGGCCGCGATGCGTGAACAGAAGGTCTTCGTCGAATACAGGCGAGTCACAGGCCCGGATCCTGACCGGCAGCGACACCCCGGCCAGCGCAACAAAGTCGGACCAGGCGGTCGGATCGAAGGTAAGCGGCACGAGCGCGGGGCGCGGTTCGACGATGCGATGCCCGAACTGGCGGGCAATGCGGTATCCCAGATCGGTGGCGCCAATCTTGGGAATGGACAGCCCGCCGGTTGCAACGGCCACCGCTCGCGCGCAGAACCGGCCCCGATCGGTATCGAGTTCAAACCTGGCGCCAGACGCATCGGCGGGCCGGTGGTGCAGCGCAATGAGCCCGCACGGACGTTGCTCATCGACAGATCCGGCTGCGCACTCGGCCGACAGCATCTCGATGATTCGCTCGGCCGAGTCATCGCAAAACAGCTGCCCCTTGTGCTTCTCGTGATAGGCGATCCGGTGCGCCCTGACCAGATCGATGAAGCGTGACGGCGGGTACGCGCGCAGCGCAAAACGCGCGAAACGCGGGTCGGCGCCCGTGAACCGGTCGAGCCGATCGCCTTCCAGATTGGTGAAGTTGCAGCGTCCGCCACCCGAGATGCGGATCTTTTCTGCGCGCCGGTCGCTGTGGTCGAGAAGCAGCACGCGTCGGCCGCGCTGGCCGGCCACTGCCGCGCACATCATGCCGGCCGCACCGCCGCCGATCACGGCCAGGTCATACAGGAGCGCTGAAGTCACCATGCAATACTACGCCGATGCGAATACTTGGCATCGAAAGCTCCTGCGACGAAACCGGTCTCGCGGTCTACTGTACCGAGCGGGGTTTGCTGGGGCAGGCGCTGCATTCTCAGGTCGACATGCATGAGCGCTACGGCGGCGTCGTGCCCGAACTCGCGTCGCGAGACCATGTGCGCCGAGTCGTTCCGCTGGCGCGTCAGGCTCTGGCCGACAGCGGGCTCACGATTGCCGATCTCGATGGCATCGCCTGGACCGAAGGCCCCGGCCTCGCGGGCGCGCTGCTGGTGGGTGCGGCGGTCGGTGCAAGCCTCGCCTGGGCACTGGGTCGTCCGGGAATCGGCGTCCATCACCTGGAGGGGCACCTGCTGTCGCCGCTGCTGGCCGATGATCCGCCGCCGATGCCCTTCACCGCGCTGCTGGTCTCGGGGGGGCACACCCAGCTGCTGGCCGTCGAGGGTCTGGGGCGCTATCGGCTGCTGGGCGACACGCTGGACGATGCGGCAGGGGAAGCCTTCGACAAGAGCGCAAAGCTGCTGGGCCTGGGCTATCCAGGCGGGCCAGCGCTGTCGCGACTCGCCGCCCAGGGCACACCAGCGCGGTTTCGACTGCCGCGGCCCATGCTCAATGACCCAGGGCTCGACTTCAGCTTCAGCGGCCTGAAAACGGCGGTTCGAACCCAGGTCGCGCGCGGCATTGGCAGTGAATCCGACCGCGCATCGCTCGCGTTGGAGGTTGAAAGCGCCATCACCGAGGTGCTGGCAGTCAAGGCGGTGCGCGCCTTGCACGATTCGGGCCACCGCAGGTTGGTGGTGGCCGGTGGGGTGAGCGCCAACCGCCAGTTGCGCGAGCGACTGGGGCAGGCAGCGCAGCGCGAAGGTTTTGGGGTGTGGTTCCCGCCGCCCGCCCTGTGCACCGATAACGGCGCCATGATCGCTTTTGCAGGAGCCCTGCGTCTTCAGGCGCTGGCCCGCTTAGGGCAGTTGCCTGCCGTGCCATGCGGGTTCACCGTCAAGCCCCGTTGGCCGTTACACGAACTTGAATGACCCGGCTGCCGGGGGTGCTTGCCCTGCAAGGCCTCGCGTCACCGGTTCCTGACCGGCCAGAGCCATGCAGCGCCGCGCACGCCCGATGCATCCCCGTGCAGCGGCGCAAGCAGTGGCGTGTCGACGCGGTCGGAGAACACATGGCGCGCCCAGCGCGCAGGGATCTGGTCATAGAGTTCGCGGATCGCGCTTAATCCGCCGCCCAGCACGATTGCATCCGGATCAACGATGTTGATCACCATGGCGAGCGCACGCGCTGCCCGGTCCACATAACGCTCGAAGCTGCGCCTCGCGTCGGGGTCGCCGTGACGCATCGCCGCCACTAATTCCGGGGTTGCCGCCAGACGGGGACTGCCGGGGTGTTCCTCATGGTGACGGGCAAGCCACCCTGGGCCGCTCAAAAACGTTTCGATGCAGCCCCGACGCCCACAGTAGCAGGCGGGCCCCGGCCATTCGAGCGCGGTCAACCTGGGGTCATCCGTGGCAGGCAAACGGTTATGGCCCCATTCGCCCGCAATTGCCATGCGACCGGTCATCGCGCGGCCGTCGATCACCAGTGCGCCGCCCACGCCGGTGCCAAGAATGACGCCAAAGACCACGTGTGCGCCGCGCGCCGAACCGTCACTCGCCTCGGACACCGCGAAGCAGTTCGCATCGTTTTCGATTCGAACCGGCCGCTGGAGAGCCGCTTCAAGGTCACGCCCGAGCGGATGGCCGATCAGCCAGGTGGAATTGGCGTTTTTCACCAGCCCCGATGCCGGCGACATTGCGCCGGGTATGCCAATGCCAACCGAGGCGGCCGAGGCCGCGCCTGCCGCCGCCTCCAGCTTGCGCACGAGTGCCACGATTGCTTCAATCGTTTGGCGATAGCTGCCCTGCGGGGCGGCGATTCGCTCTCGCGCACGCTCGCTGCCGTCGTCGGCCAGCGCGATCGCCTCGATTTTCGTGCCGCCGAGATCGACGCCGATTCGCATCCAGCCCCTCGCTTAAACAGCCATCCGGAACTCAGCGCCCGGCGTCGTTGTCCGAGGGCTGATCGGCTTTAGGCTTGGAGCCGCCAATGCGTGGCTCAGTGCCTTTCAACAGACGGCCGATATTGACCCGATGACGCCAGATCAGCAGGGCACCCATGACCGCCACCGCTGCCGCGCGCTCATCCGCACCGTGGAGCAGGGTCTGCCAGAACGGGGCAAAGACTGCCGCGACCACTGCCGCCAGCGACGAGATGCGGAAAAAAAAAGCGATGATCAGCCAGGTGGCGAGCGTTCCGAGCCCAATCAGCGGATCCACCGCAAGCAGTACGCCCGCTGCCGTCGCCACGCCCTTGCCGCCCTGGAACCGATGAAACACCGGATACAGATGGCCGATAAATGCCAGCAATCCGGCCAGCATCACGGTGGTTTCGGTAAGCCCCCAGCCCGGCGCAAGGCCTCGCACAAGCAACACCGCCGCGACGCCTTTCAGTGCATCGCCAAGAAGCGTGAGCAGCGCCGCCTTGCGGTTTCCGGTTCGCAGCACATTGGTGGCACCGGGGTTGCCCGAGCCATAGGTGCGCGGGTCGGCCAGCCCCATCAGGCGACTGACCACCACCGCGAACGACACTGAGCCGATCAGATAGGCGAGCAGCAGCGCCGCGATCTGTGGTGTCATCGAAGAATCTCCGGAATCGAGAGCGACATCAGCATCGCGGCGGCGCTCATTTGTCGAGCGCGCACTGCACGGGTGTTGATTTCAGCAGCAACACGATCTGCGCCGGTGCGAGCGAGACCAGGTAGCCGCGCCGGCCACCGTTGAGATACACCCGATCGAAAACCTCCATGCCCGCCTCGTGATACACCGGAAGCGGCTTTCGCAAACCGAATGGCGAGGTGCCGCCCACCAGGTAGCCCGTGTGCCGATTGGCCACCTCGGGCGCACAGGGTTCAACCGCCTTCACCCCGATCTGACGCGCGAGCGCCTTGGTGGACACCTTGCGATCGCCATGCATCAGTACCACCAGGGGGCGGGCGCGTTCGTCCTGCATGATCAGCGTCTTGAACACCTGGTGTTCATCAACGCCAAGCTGGCGCGCCGACTCGGCGGTGCCTCCATGTTCAACGTATTCGTACGGGTGCTCACCGAACGCAATGGCGCGCTCGCGCAGAAATCGCGTCGCAGGTGTCTCGGAAACATGGCGGGCCTTGTCGCTCATGGCTTGGCGCGCGCTACTGGGGGTACAGGCCGCGGGTTCGCGCAAACAGCCGGGTCAGCCCCAAAAGCGCATCGACAAACGGGGTTTCGACGCCGACCACCTGGCCGATTTCCTGGACCGCGCCAACCAGCGCGTCAAGTTCGATCGGGCGTCCCGCCTCGACGTCCTGCAGCATGGAGGTCTTGAACGCGCCAATACGCCGCGTCACCTGGTGACGCTCCTCGGGCGTGGTACTGATCGGCAATCCGATGCGGGCGCCGATCTCCGACGCCTCCGACATCGCGCGGCTTTGAAAGCCCCTGACCAGCGGATCATCCAGCACACGGTCCGCGGTGGCGCCCGTGAGTGCGGAAACCGGATTCATGGTCATGTTGCCCCAGAGCTTGAACCAGACCTCGTGCTGAATGCGCAATGAATGCTCGACATCGAACCCTGCGCGTTTGAAAGCGGCCACCGCCGCATCGCAACGCGGGCTTGGTTTGCCGTTTGGCTCGCCGATGATGATTCGTGCCGGTGTTGCGCACCGCACAACGCCCGGCGCCGGCGTGCTCGCGCCAAGATGAAGCACCGAGCCGATCACCCGGCTCGCGGGCATTCGCTCGGCGAGCCTGCCATCGGGGTCAATGGACTGCCAGCGGCGCGCGGCAAGCGAAGCATCCAGGCCGTGAAAGAACCACCAGGGCACGCCATTCATCGCCGCCAGAATTGCAGTGTCAGGGCCCATCAGCGCCGCCACCGACTCGGCCACCTGGGGCAATGCCGGGGCCTTGACCGACAGCACGATCAGGTCCACCGGGCCCAGCGCGCGTGGATCGTCGCTCGCTTCAATCGGAAAACTGGCGGGATGATCGGACCCGGGCTCAATCAGCTGCAACCCATTGCGACGCACCGCTTCGAGCGTCGCACCCCGGGCCAGCGCGCAGACAGGCAACCCGGCGCGCACCATCATCGCAGCGGTCAGACCGCCAACGGCCCCCAGTCCTACAATCGCGATGCGCATGTGCTTGCCCTCCCTCGTTTCGCGCGGGCGCATTCAGCCCGGCGACTGGCGCGCAAGTATGCCCGATTCGATGACACGAGTCGGGCCTCGGCCGACTCATCCCCTCGGGTGATGTTGCGCATGCAGCGCCTTCAGCCGTTCGCGCGCAACGTGCGTGTAAATCTGCGTGGTCGAGATGTCGGCATGGCCCAACAGCATCTGCACCACACGAAGGTCTGCGCCGTGCTGAAGCAGATGCGTGGCGAACGCATGCCTGAGCGTATGAGGCGACAACGGCGAACGGATACCGGCCACCACCGCGTAGCGGCGAATCAGTGTCCAGAACATCTGCCGGGTCATCGCCGAGCCGCGCTGAGTGATGAACATCGCCTCGGACGCACGCTCACCAAGGAGATCTCGTCTTGCTTCAGCGATCCAACGGGCGAGCCAATGGCAGGCATGCTCACCGAGCGGCACCAGGCGCTCCTTGTTGCCCTTGCCGATCACGCGCAACACCCCCTGCTCTAGCGACACGCCCAGGGAGGGCAGCGTGACGAGCTCCGACACCCTGAGTCCGGTGGCATACAGCGTCTCGAGCATCGCCCGATCACGCAGCCCAAGCGGTGTGGCCACGTCTGGCGCAGCCAGCAGCGCCTCAACCTGAGCAAATGACAAGGTTGATGGAAACCGTTGCGGCTGCCGCGCCGTTCGAAGCCGCACCGTGGGATCGTCCGGGCGCCGCCCCTCGCGCATCAGATGTCGATAAAACCTGCGAAATACCGACAGCCTGCGATTGCCGCTCGATGGTCGCGAGCCAGGATGCCGGGCAGCGACATAGGCGCGCAGATCGGCCTCGGTGGCGCTCTGGAGCTCAACGGTGCGGGTGGCAGCGAGCCAGGATGCGAGCATGCGAAGATCGCGCCGATAGGCCTCCAGCGTATTGCGGGACAGCCCGTCTTCCAGACCCGTTGCATCACAGAAGCCTTCGATGGCCTGGGTGCTGCGCTCCAATACACTGTTGCCGCTATCACTCATCATGAATACCGTCTGGCTGCTAATGCCGGATCTGACGCTGATTGCGATCGGATTCGCGCTTAACCGAAGCTTCTTTCGCGATCAGGCTTTCTGGCCGGTCCTGGAAAAGCTTACCTATTTCGTGCTGTTTCCGGCACTGCTGTTTTCAACTGTTTCACGGTCACCCATCAATGCCGCCGAGGCCGGGCCCACGCTCGCGGTGGTGCTGGCGGCGGTTGGCGCGGGCATTTTGCTTGGCTATTCTGCCCGACCGCTCCTGAAGCCCGACGAACGCGCGTTCGCCTCGGGCGTGCAATGCGCCTTTCGTTTCAACTCGTATGTGTTTCTGGCGCTGTCCTATCGGCTTGCCGGCGAGGCTGGCGTATCGCTCGCGGCCGTCATCATCGGTATCGCCGTGCCGCCGATCAACGTGGCCGCCGTGTGGCCACTTGCACGCAACGCAGGCGCTGGCGTCATTCGCGAGCTCGCACGCAATCCGCTTCTGCTTGCCACAGTGGCTGGATTGATCGCGAACCTGCTGGGGCTGCGCCTGCCCGAGCTTGCCGACACCACGCTGAGGCGACTCGGTTCGGCGTCGCTCGTGCTTGGACTGCTAAGTGCCGGCGCCGGCCTGAAGCTGGGCGCCTTCGCGGCCACCGACGCCGTTGCACGCGCCCACACCTTGAAGCTTGCGGCGTGGTTTGTCGCGGTCAAGCTCGCCGCCATGCCACTTGTCGCACTGATGCTTACGCGGGTGCTGGAACTTGCGCCAGTGCCGGCGCAGATCGCAGTCGCCTACGCAGCGCTACCGACCGCGCCCGCCGCGTACATTCTTGCCAGCCGGATGGGGGGCGATGGCGCCTTCGTCGCCATGCTGGTCAGCCTCACGCTGATCGCATCGGCGTTGGCCTTGCCCTTCTGGATCGCGCTCGTCTGAATCGGCCGCCCTGCGCGCAAGCTGATCCAGCGCCCACTGAACATGCTCACGTACCAGCGCTGACGGATGGTCAGCCCGAGCGCAGAGCGCCTGCCGAAGCACCCGCTGCTCTTCATCGGAGCGTGGGTTCGCATTTCCGATCGCAACCGCCAGATTGCGTAACCACCGCTCGTGGCCAATCCGACGAATCGGGCTGCCCGCGGTACGAGCATCAAACGTGGCGGCATCCCAGGCAAACAGCTCGACAAGCGAGGCACAGTCGAGCCGATGGCGCGGCAGGAAATCAGCAACCACCGCGGGCTCGGCAAATCGATTCCATGGGCAGACCAGCTGACAGTCATCGCAGCCAAACACGCGATTACCGATCAGGGGGCGCAGATCCCCCGGAATTGCGCCAGGATGCTCAATCGTCAGATAAGCAATGCAGCGTCTCGCGTCGAGCCGATACGGGGCCACGATCGCCCCGGTTGGACAGATATCGATGCACCGCTCGCAGCTGCCGCAACGATCGGTCTCGGGCTTGCCCTCGGCGAGCGGCAGGTCGGTGTAGAGCGTGCCAATGAAGCGCATCGATCCGCGCTGCCGGTTGATGAGGAGCGTGTGCTTGCCCCGCCAGCCCAGGCCCGCACGGGTGGCCAGTTCAACCTCAAGCACCGGGGCCGAGTCGCAGAAGGCGCGATAGCCAAACGGACCGATTGCCTCAACGATGCGGTCGGCAAGACTTTGCAGACGCTGTCGCACCACTTTGTGATAGTCACGCCCCAGCGCATATCGGGCGATGAAGGCGCGCTGTCCGTCGGCAAGCGTTGACCACGCTTTGGCGCGCCAGTCAGGTTCGGCCGGCGTGTAGTCGATCGTGACCATCAGCGCACTGAGCGCACCCGGCATCAGCCGGTCGGGGTGGCCGCGAAGCGCCTCATGACGCGCCATATAGGTCATTTCGCCGTGCATGCCCGCATCAAGCCAGGCCCGAAGCCCCCCGCGGACGGCCTCCGGGTGCTCAAGCGCCGCCACCCCCAGCGACGAAAAGCCCAGCGCCTGTGCCCAGGCTTGCAGGTCGGGCAACGTCGGCAGGCGATGCGCCGCCGCTTGCGTCTGATCGATCTCTGATCCGCTCATTCAGTCATTCTAGGAGGCTCGGGTAGAGTCGCGGGCAGTCGCCTGAGAATGAGCTTCCCCCATCCCCGCAACATGGTCTCTTCTTCGCCACGGTTGTCCCCCGCCCAAGGCGTGCTGAATGGCCTGGATGCGACGCGCGCGCTCGCCGAGGTCATCGCACGCTGCCTCGTGCCAAGCTTTCGTCTTTACCTCATTGGCGATCTCGGCTCGGGCAAGACCGCACTGGTGCGCGAGTTGTTGCGTGCGCTCGGCCACCGGGGGCGCGTTGCCAGTCCCACTTTTGCGCTGATCGAACCTTATAATCTCTCGAGGTTTGAACTCCATCATTATGATTTTTATAGGTTGGCCCATCCAGGGGCTTGGCGTGATGCGGGTTTTGAGGAATCGTTTGATGGACGCGCAGTGGTGGTGGTCGAGTGGCCGGAGCAGGCAGGTGGCGGATTGCCCGCGCCCGACCTGCATCTGTCGCTTGCCATCGATCCGCAACTCGATGAGAACGCGCGAAGACTGTCCATCACCGCGCACAGCGAGCAGGGGCTGGCATGCCTGAGCGCAGTCCTCGGCGCCGGATTCTGCGCCACGGTGCCATCGCCTCACTCGGGCTGCGCAGCGCCCTGATTGCCAGCGGTCAGCTGGCGCTTGACCTCGGTTTTGCCCATGCCGCCAGCGTGCTCGCGATGCGGGTGTGGCCGTCTCCGGACTACACCCGGATTGCGTTCGAGCTCGAATCCCCGCTGAAGGCCACGCAGCGGCTTCAGACGACCCCGCCCCGCCTGATCATCGACATGGAGGGAGTGACCGCATCCCCCGAGCGGCTGGCCTCGATGCTGCCAAGGGTTAATCCGGCTGACCCAGTGATCTCCGCAGCGCGATTCAGCCTGCTGAAGGCGCGCACGGTTCGGCTCGAGCTCGACCTGAAAACCGGTGTCACACCCGACGTGTTCATGCTGCCCCCGGTGGCCACATACCGACACCGGCTGGTCATCGATCTCTACCCTGCGGCGCGTCATGACCCGTTGCGAGAGCTGCTCGGCGATCGAAGGCGGCCGCCCGCAGATCGCCCGGCGGCTGACCCGCTGAACGACCTGATTCGCGAGCCGAGGGGCGGCAGCGCCACCCAACGTGAACCTCAAGGTGGCCGTGCGCAATCGCCCCGGAACCCACCGCGTCAGTCGGCACCGCCCGGCGTTTTCACGATTGCGGTCGATGCTGGCCACGGCGGCGAGGACCCGGGTGCGATCGGGCCAGGCGGAACCCGCGAAAAGGATGTGGTGCTGTCGATCGCCCATCGCCTGCATGCACTGATCAATTCGGAGACCGGCATGCGCAGCGTGATGACGCGAACCGGCGACTATTTCGTGCCGCTGGCGCAGCGCGTCATGCGGGCCCGCCGCGCCCGCGCCGATCTATTCATCTCCATTCATGCTGATGCCTACATCGAACCGCATGCGCGGGGCGCCTCGGTGTACATGCTCTCGGAACGCGGCGCGAGCAGCAGCTCGGCGCGGTGGCTCGCCGAGAAGGAAAACGGCGCAGACCAGATTGGCGGGGTCAACCTGGCCACCCGTGATCGGGAACTGCGCCGGGTGCTGCTGGATCTGTCAACCAGCGCGCAGATCCGCGATTCGGCCAAACTTGCGGCCGAAGTGCTGCATCAGCTTGAAGGCGTGGGCCGGCTTCATAAGCGCGAGGCGGAACAAGCCGCATTTGCGGTCCTGAAAGCACCCGACATTCCGTCGATCCTGGTGGAGACCGCGTTTATCAGCAATCCTGATGAGGAGCGACGGCTGGCCGATCCGCAGCACCAGCAGCAGCTCGCGGAAGCAATCTTCAGCGGCGTTCGCTCATACCTGATCCGTCACGCGGCTGCGCCACGCTCGCCTGCGGCGTAACGGTGCGCCGGCGGCGAAGCCAGCCCGCGAACTGACGAATGACCTCAAAAAGCGCAGGCAGCCCCGGGATGATGATCATTCCGAGCGTGACCCATTCAAAGTGCTCCTTGACCCAGGGCGTGTTGCCAAACACATAGCCAAGCCCGCACAGGCTGATCACCCAGATGAGTGCGCCGATGATGTTGAACAGCGTGAACTTTGATCGCGTCATCTCGGCAACGCCCGCAACAAACGGCGCGAAGGTGCGAACAAAGGGCAAAAAGCGGCCAATGATGATGGTCATTCCGCCGTACCGCTCATAAAACGCGTGGGTGCGATCGAATGCATCGCGATTGAACCAGCGCGATTTCTGCCACCCAAACACACGGGGCCCGACGGCCCGTCCGATCGTGTAGTTGACCGCATCGCCGGCAATCGCCGCCGTGATCAGCAGCGCCATCAGCAGCCCGATATCCATGCCGCCCACCGCAGCGATGGCGCCACAGACAAACAACAGCGAATCACCAGGCAGAAACGGCATCACGACCAGACCGGTTTCCACGAAGATGATTAAAAAAAGCACCGCGTAAATCCACGGGCCCCACTGCTGCACCATCGCGGCCAGATGCTTGTCGAGGTGCAGGAAAATATCGATGAGTTGTGCGAAGTCCATCCGCCGATGATACAGGTCGGTTACGACGGCACGACGGGCCTGACCCGATAGAATCATGGGGTGAAACCTTCATCGACCACCCGGCCGATCGCCCTGTTGCCCGATGCGCTGATCAGCCAGATCGCCGCGGGCGAGGTCGTCGAGCGCCCCGCGTCAGTGGTCAAGGAACTGCTCGAGAACGCGCTTGATGCCGGCGCCAACCGAATCGAGCTGCGCATCGAAGAAGGCGGAATCGGGCGGATCCTGGTCACCGACAACGGCCGCGGTATCGAACCTGACCAGCTCGCGCTCGCGCTCACCCGGCATGCCACCAGCAAGATCGCCTCGCTCCATGATCTCGAGCAGGTGATGTCGCTTGGCTTTCGCGGCGAGGCGCTTGCATCCATCGCATCGGTGGCGCGAACGCGCATCACCAGCCGAACGGTCAATGCCGCGCAGGCAAGCGTCATCGACTCAGCCACCCAACGGGTGGAGCCAGCCCGGGGGCTGCCCGGAACCAGCGTCGAGGTCATCGACCTGTATTCGGAAACGCCTGCACGCCGCAAGTTTCTGAAAAATGCGGCCACCGAGACCGCCCACTGCATCGACACGCTGCGCCGCATCGCGCTTGCTCACCCGCAGGTTGCGTTCAGCGCCACCAGCGGCGGCCGGTCGGTGCTGGAGTTTGCGGCGGCCGATTGGCCCCAGCGCGCGCTCGACGGTCTGGGCGACGACTATCGGCCCGCTCACCGAATCCTTGACGTCTCGGCCGGACCCGTCCGATGTCATGGCCTGCTGGGCTTACCCACGGTGAGCAGGGCGCGCGCAGACCGACAGTTTCTGTATGTGAACGGTCGGTTCGTTCGCGACCGTACCCTGGGATTCGCCATCCGCCAGGCCTATGCCGACATGCTGCACGGGGACCGCCATCCCGCCTATGTGCTGTTCCTGTCGGTTGATCCCGCCCAGGTCGATGTCAATGTGCATCCGGCCAAAACTGAAGTGCGTTTTCGTGAAATCGCCGCATTGCGCTCGTTTGTTTTTCACGCCATCGAACAAAGCCTGCGGGGCGGGCTGGCCGCGCAGGGCGCGGTACCGGAACCCGGAGAGCCCCCAGCACGCATCGTTGCCGAATCAAGCCCTGCCGGCTGGCTGCAGGGCGCACGCCGGGAGTTGCCTCGCGCAAGCGGCACCCAGGCGCAGATCCTGAGCTTCTTTGCACCCGAACCGCAGCCGCTCCGAATGCCCTTGCCGCCCCCGGTGGCTGACAACCCGCCCAGCCGGACGCAGCCGGACGCGGTTCCCAAACTCGGTTTCGCGCTGGCCCAGCTGCATGGCCTGTACATCCTCGCGCAGAACGCCCAGGGCCTGGTGATCGTCGACATGCATGCCGCTCACGAGCGAATTGTGTACGAGCGTTTGAAGCGCGGACTCGCCGGGCAGGGCATCGCGCGCCAGCCGCTCCTTATTCCAGCAACGTTTCGCGCCGAGCCACTTGAGGTGGCCACGGTGGACGCCGAGCAGCAGACGCTCGCATCGCTGGGACTTGATCTGAGCGTCCTGTCGCCCACCTCGATTGCGGTGCGCGAAGTGCCCGCGCTCCTGGCTCAGGGCGATGTGGCGGCACTGGCGCGTGAAGTCATCGCCGAGCTCCAGGAGCACGGCGCGAGTCGCGTGCTCACCGAGCGGCGCGATGCGGTGCTCGCCGCCATGGCCTGCCGCGCCTCGGTCCGCGCCAACCGGATGCTGTCGGTGGCCGAAATGAATGCGCTGCTGCGGGAAATGGAACTGACACCCGGGGCTGATCAGTGCAACCACGGGCGTCCCACCTGGGTCCAGCTGAGCGTTGATGAGCTGGACACCTGGTTTCAGCGCGGGCGCTGAGGCCGATCCGATCTGGCCACCAAGGTTGCAACTATTCCGTGACGCCTGAGCCTCAGCCAAACCAGTCAGTGGACCCCGCCCGAGACGATCCCGCAGCAAGGTTGCTGCCGCTGGTCATCGGCTTCATGGCGCTGCAGCCCATCGCCAGCGATGTTTACCTGGCTTCGCTACCGGCCATCGGCGAGGCGTTCGCGGTGGGCGTGCCTGGCGCGCAACTCACGCTCTCGGTTTTCTTTGCCGGCTTTGCGCTGTCACAACTGCTGGTCGGCCCGCTTGCTGACCGCTTCGGTCGCCGACCGATCGCACTCGCAGGCTGCGGCCTGTACGTGGGGGCATCGCTGGTCGGCGCCTCCGCACCCTCGCTTTCAGTGCTGCTGGTCGCACGTCTGGTTCAGGCGATCGGCACCTGTTGCACCGTGATCAGCGCGCGGGCCATCGTTCGTGATTGCCATGGCCCGGAGCAGGCCGCGCAGGTCATGTCGCGAGCCCTGGCCTGGATGGCGGTGGCCCCGATCGTCGGCCCCTTCATCGGCGGCTGGTTACAGGAGCGATGGGGCTGGCGCGCGAATCTCTTCGCGATTGCCCTGGTGGGCGTGATCATGCTCTGGAGCGCGCTTCGCCGTCTTCCGGAAACCAACCAGCACCGAAACCCTGGCGCAACCCAGCCCCGCGAGCTGCTGAGCACCTATCTGCACATCATCCGGTCACGCATCTTTTTTACCTACACCTTCTTCGCAACAGCCACGTTTTGTGCGCTCTTCAGCTTCATCGCAGGATCCCCCTTTGTTGCGATCGAGGTGCTGGACATTTCCCCTCGACAATTCGGGCTGCTGTTTGGCTGCGTGGTCGTCGGCTTTGTCGTGGGCGCGGCGATTGGTCGTCGCGGACTGCCGCGCTGGGGAATCGCCGGCACGATTCGCCGCGGTGCCATGTTGCAGGCAGCGGCGGGGCTCGTATTGCTTGGCCTCGCGCTGGCCGGCCTCGAATCGGTCTGGTCGCTCACGCTTCCAATGTTCTTTGTGTTGCTCGCACATGGGCTCCTGCAGCCCAGCTCGCAGATGGGCGCCATCGGTCCGTTTCCGCGTCAGGCGGGCGCCGCTGCAGCCTTGGGTGGCTTTCTGATGTATGTGGTCGCGGTGCTGCTGGGACTCGCCCTGGGCGCAAGCTTCAACGGCACGATGGTGCCGCTTGCGGTCGCAGTTGCTGCAAGCGGCTGCTCCGCGCTGGCAGGCGCCATGCTGCTTCCCGGCATTCACGGCCCCAGGGCATCGACATGAAACCCATCATGCTGCTGGGCCCCACGGCCTCCGGAAAAAGCGCTGTGGCCATGGCGCTTGCCGAGCGTTTCCCGATCGAAATCATCAGCGTTGATTCAGCGCAGGTGTATCGATTGCTCGACATCGGCACCGCCAAGCCCGGTGCGCAAGAGCGCCGCCAGGTGCCGCATCATCTGATCGACATCCTTGATCCCGAGGAGGTCTATTCAGCCGCACGCTTCGCAGCCGACACGCGACCGCTGATCGACGCCATTCTGTCGCGCGGCAGACTGCCGCTGCTGGTGGGTGGCACCATGCTGTACGCCAAGGCCTTGAGACAGGGCCTGCATGACCTGCCGCCGGCTGACAGCGCGCTGCGCGCTGCGCTAGACCGGCAGGCAGCTGAATCGGGCTGGCCCGCGCTTCACGCGCAGCTCGCCGTCATCGATCCCGATACCGCCGCCAGACTCGCGCCCAACGACTCGCAACGGATCCAGCGCGCACTCGAAGTTCACGCGCTGACCGGTAAGCCGCTGTCAAAGTGGATTGCCGACCCTCGCGACAGCGCGACGCCTGCCTTTGACTGCCTGCGAATCGCTCTCGAGCCCTCAGACCGGTCAGTGCTTCATGCGCGGATCGAGTCGCGCTTCAGGTTGATGCTTGAGCGTGGCCTGATTGACGAAGTTCGACAGCTTCGGAATCGCCCCACGCTGCATCCGGAACTGCCCTCGATGCGAAGCGTGGGCTACCGGCAGGTGTGGGCCTGGCTGGATGCGCCCACGTCGCTTGAATCCCTGGTGGCGCTTGGTACGGCCGCCACGCGGCAACTCGCCAAGCGCCAGCTGACCTGGCTTCGCTCGGATCCGGATCGCATGGTCATCGACTGCCTGTCGCACGACTGCGTTGAGCAGGTCGCGCAATGCGTCCGGGATTCGCTTTAGCGACGCACAGGCGTGGCCCGCGTCCGCGCACGGTATGCTCTGCGCCGTTCCCGTTTGCCGGAGTCCAGATGAACCGCCAATCCGTTTCTGCCCAGAGCCTTGCCATGATCGGCCTTGGCCGCATGGGGGCCAACATGAGCCGGCGACTCGCCCGCCACGGCGTGACGGTGCACGGTTTTGATGGCGATTCGACCGCCCGGGCAGCGCTCGAGCAAGAGCCTGGTGTTGTTACCCATCTCAGCCTCGCAGCGGCCCTTGCAGCGCTGCCATCGCCGCGCGTGGTCTGGCTGATGTTGCCAGCCGGCGAGGCCACGGAATCAGTGCTCGGGCAAGCCATCGCCCATCTCGCGCCGGGCGATCTGGTGGTGGACGGCGGCAACGCGAATTACCTCGACTCGCAGCGTCACGCGACCCAGCTGGCCGAGCACGGCATCCAGTTTGTTGACTGTGGCGTCTCGGGTGGTGTGCACGGGCTCGCCAACGGCTATTGCCTGATGGTGGGCGGTCAGTCCGAATCGGTGGCGCTGCTTGAATTGATCATCCGCGCACTCGCGCCAGAATCGGGCGCCGGCTGGGCGCACTGTGGCGACATCGGCGCAGGACACTTCGCCAAAATGGTTCACAACGGTATTGAATACGGGATGATGCAGGCACTTGCCGAAGGCTTCGCACTGCTCGATGGGCGGCCCGACCTGATCCGCGATCAGGCCGCGCTTGCGCAGGCCTGGCGGCGGGGCAGCGTGATCCGCTCATGGCTGCTTGACCTCACGGCGGATGCCCTTCGCGATCCGGGCGCGCTCGCCGAGGTGGCGCCCTTTGTTGCCGACTCGGGCGAGGGGCGCTGGACCGTCGATGAAGCCATCCGCCAGGGCACGCCCGTACCGGTGATCGCGGCTGCGCTGTTTGCGCGCTTTGATTCGCAAGGTCACGCAGACCCGGCGAATCGGCTGCTCGCCATGATGCGGCGTGGATTTGGCGGCCATGCCGTGCGCCAGAGCGACTCATGAGCAAGCCACAGCATCCCGCGCACCAACCCGACCCCAGCCCGCATGGCACACCGCGTCTGATTCTGATCATGGGTGTATCGGGATGCGGCAAAACCAGCGTCGGCAGCCGTCTTGCAACCGAACTGGCCTGCAGGTTCGTCGATGCCGACCAGTATCACCCCGCAGCCAATATCGCGAAGATGCGCGCAGGCAGTCCGCTCGATGATCACGACCGCGGCCCGTGGTTGGATCGGCTCAATGCGCTGCTGCGACATAGCGCCGCGCGCAATGAATCGGTCGTGCTTGCCTGCTCGGCCTTGCGTGCGCGGTATCGAGACCGCCTTGCCGATCGCCTGCCGAGTCTTGCGATCGTGCATTTGCGCGGCAGCGCCGAAACCATCGCGGCGCGGCTCGCGCTGCGCAACCACCAGTACATGCCAGCGTCGCTGCTTCAGTCACAGTTTGAGGCGCTCGAACCCCCCACCGACGCGGTGATGGATATCGACATTGACCAGAGCGTTGACCAGATTGTCAGCCTGCTGGCGGGTAGGTTTGCGCCCCGCTGAGCCCCTCAGTCAAACCACCAGAAATACAGTAAATCCAGCGCGTTCTCGCTGCCGCTCTGCGCGCGTAGCGACAGGCGATTTGTGATGTCGTATTGCAGCCGGACGAGGTTCCAAAGCCCCGAGAGCCCGCGCTCATAGCTGAGCGTCAGACGAGAACTGAGGCGTTTGCTGACCGTGACCACTTCCTGGCGGGCGCTCGCGGCCGCTGCCGAGCCCGATGCGCCAGCGGCCGAACTGCCGCCTGCCACGGGCGGCGCCAGCCGCGCAGTGGCCACGCGGTCACGCGCACCGGCGCCCGACGCGCCCACCGACACGGCATCAATGCCCAGCCGCTGGGTAAGACCCGCAATCAGGCCTTCATCGCTTCGCCCCAGGAGCGCCAGCGCCGCTTCGCTCAGCGCGCGGGCCTGTCCCGCGTTCGACACATCATCGAGACCTGTTCCCAGCACCAGCCAGGCAAGCTTCTGCGCGTCGGGCAGATCGGGTTCGGATACCAGTCGGATGCGCGGTGACTGAGCCGACCCGGTGACTGCGACCCCCGCCTCGACCTGTTGATCGCGCCGCATCGCAACGATGTCGAGCGCGGGATTGTCCAATTCACCAGAAAACCGAATCAGCCCCCGCGTGATCTCCAACCGTCTGCCGTAGGCGCTGAAGGTACCGTCGCGGACATCCACCAGACCGCGTACCCGCGGGGCTGCGGGCAACATGCCGGACAGCGTCAGCTCACCACCCAGTCGCGCCTCAACGCCCCCGCCGCGAACGCGCAGCGAATCGCCCAGAGCGATCGTGAGCGCCGTGCCGATGCGTGGCGTCCAGCCCGGCGCAGCCTGTGCGCTGGGCTCCGCCGGCTTGACCGGCTTGGGATCGCCAATGACCCGGATATCGGCAGGAAGCTCGGGCACGCCCGCGCTGCGTAATTCGATCAGGCCTTCATCGGCGCGCAGCTGCCCGCGCCAGCTCAGTTCGCCGCCCTCGGCGATCAGATCGCTCAGGCCCGACAGCAGCAGCCGCTGGCCCGGGCCCAGCGGCACGGGCAGTCGTCTTGCATCAAGTTGTAGGCGCCCTTCAACTGGCAGATCCGACGCGGGCGATCGCGGCCTGCCGGAAGGCCGATCGGCGAGCCGCAGTGCGCCCGCAATCGTGAGCGACCCGTCACCGCTTGCAAACCGTATCGCATCGATCGTAAGTTCGCGACCATCAAACCGGGCATCGATCGTCCCGTCGCGAAGCCGCCATCCCAATGACCGATTGAACAGCGACAGCCGCTGCGCACGCAGCGATCCAACCAGCTCCGGCGAGCGCAGCGTGCCGCGCACGCGCCCACCAAAGCGCAGCTCGCCGTCGAGCGTCCAGTCGGGCGCCGTGTAACGACGGGAAAATCGCAACGAAGGAATGGCCAGATTGGCCTCGCCGTCAAGGCGCCCACCCACCAGCTGCAATTCAATCCGGTTATCGCCAATGACCGACTCTTGCGCCGCGGTCTGGATGCCCGAGGCTGGCGCGGGCGTCGATGTCCTGGCCCCGGGTTTCGCGCCGACGGGATCCGCACGCAGCGTCGCCATCAGGTTGCCATCGAGCGAATCCAGGTCGGGGCCTGCAAGCGACCAGCGCGCGTTCAGGCGCAGATTGCGCAATCGCTCAGCGGCATCCGCGCGGGCGTCGGCAACCGCCGACGCGGAGGAAGGCGGGTTCGCGGAGGCGGGTGTGCCAACTCGCGATGGCGGCCCAGTTCCCTCCAGCCAATCGATCAGCGGCCGCAGCGAGACAGAATCGGCCGCACCACGGATCAGCACTCCCCTTGCCGACCAGCGCGCTTCATCGATTAAAAGTTTGCCGCCCTCCAGGGCAAGCACAAGGCGTTCAATGCCCACCGAGCCGCGCGCCAGGTCGACGCGGACCGCGCCTGCGGCCAGCCGGACCGGAAGCACCCCATCGATTGCAAGCGAATCGAGCCTGAGCGACCAGAGCAGCGCCTCGTCCGCCTGCGACTCGCGGCGTTGCAAGGCGGGCTCGTCGACCGATCGTGCCGGCTCATCCGGGCGGCTTGCAACGGGTGCGCCGATGCGCCCCTCACCCGTCAGCGCCAGTTGCTGGCCCGCAGCACGAACGATCAGCCGGATTGCGTGCGCATCAGCAGTGCCTGAGAGATCGAAGCGAGGCTGCTGCAACGACTGGCCACCCAACTGAATCTCACGTGCGGCGACGATCAACCGCACGGCGGGATCGCCCGGTTGCGGGCTATCCGACGTTGTCGCAGCACTCAGCGGGCCGCTGTGCGCAAGCGCTCGCCGCAACGAGTCGACGGCCGCCAGAACATCGGCCGCCTCAATCGCGAGTTCGGCATCGGCCACCGTCGCACCGCCCTGTATCGACAGCCGGGGCGCTGTGATCTTCGCCGTGACGGCCGGCCGATCGCCAGCGCCCGTCAGTTCGGCTTCAGCCCTCAATGTGCCAGACAGACGCCGATCGACCAGGTCGGGCCGTTCCAGCCGCGCCGCCAGCCGCAGTCTGTCGTCGAGCCCACCCACCGCTCCGCGCGCGGTCAACGCGTTGCCGCCCCAATCAAGCCGAGAATCCACCGTGACCCGGCGCGGCTCCTCCTGAAACCCAGCCCGCATCGAGGCCGACAGCCGTTGCCCGGCGATGCGACTGTCGTGGAGCGCGAGCGTCAGATCAGCGCGCCGTTGCGGGCCGATGAGCGCACCGTCCATGCGAACCTCGCCGTTCAGCGATCCCGCCACCTGCTGCGGCGCATCCAACCCCAGTCGGTCCAGAAGCCGCCTTGGGTCGACATTGCTGAGCCTGCCTTCCATCGCAAAGCGATGGGCGCTAACCAGACTCACTCGGCCCGATCCCTGCAGTCGTGCAAAAGGCAGGCTTGCAACCAGGCTCTCGATTGCCACCTGTTCGCCCTCGAGGCGAAGCGCGGCGTCAACCGCCAGCGAGCGATCGCCCAATGGATCGGGCAGCACCCACTGCATCCGCTCACCCTCGATGCGAACCTGCGCGTCAAGGCGCGAGGCGGGCCATCCCGCATGGACGGCCCGGGGATCCAACGCGCTCACCTGAAGCGATGCATCGAGCCACGGCAACTGATGCGACAGGACCTTCAGCTGCCGCGAGGTATCGATCCGCATTGCACCCTCGATGCGCGCACCGGCGCCAAGGTCGATCATCAACCCGTCGATCTGCAACGCGCCGCGCTGCCAGGCAAGCTCACCGAGAACCCGTTCGACTGGCAGGCGCTGCTGGTCAAGGCGGCCCGACAGGCTGTTCGACACGTCGAGCTCAAGCCTGGCGGTGGTCGGTCGAAAGGTTGCCGTGGCACCCAGCATCATCGCGGGTGCATCGATCCCGAAGCGAGACGGATCAACGCCCTCAAGCTGGATTGCGAGCGGCCGGTCAGGCGCAGCGGCGAGCGGGTCCACCGACCAGCGTGCCTGCGCGCGCATGCCCGCGTAACGGGCATCAAGCGCAATCTGCAGATCAGCAAGCGACCCCTCGATGGCAAGCTCGGCGACAAGCCTCTCATCGGCAAGGCGCGCACGCAGCGTGGGGTCCAGGCGTGATAGTCGGGCGGGCTCAGTCTCAAGTTGCGCGGCCACGCGAATTGGAAACGGCGCACGGTCCTCGAGCTCGAGCCGCGCGTCGCGCAATCGGCTATCGAAGGCCGTTACCTGAAGCTGCTCGACCCGGTAGCGGCCGGCTCCGTAGGCTGCGGCCAACGAGACGGCTTCCAGCGCAATCGGATTCGCACCACCCTGCTGCCAGATCACCGCGTCCAATTGCAGCGCCTGCACCTGCCAGTGGATCGGCAATCGCAGCGACGCAGGCAGCTGAACCGGGGCGTCGGAAGCCGGCTTCGCAATGCTGAGCCTGCGCACGGTCAGCTGATCGATCACCGGCTGCCGTCGAAGCACGCTCGACCAATCCAGGCGCAGCGCCAGATCCTGCGCCTCAACGATGAGGGATGGATCGACCCAGCGAACCTGGCCGGCGGAGAGTCCCGTCCAGGCACTGCCCTGCACCTGATCAACCGCAAGCGCTCCCTGGGTTCGGGCCACCAGCCATTCAATCGCAAGCCGGCTACCGGTGGGCGTGGCAAGCACCAGCGTAATCGTCACGGCGACCAGCGCAAACGCGATCAGCGGCAAAGCCCCCAGCGCGAGTGCGAGCGCAATCCACCGGCGTCGGCGCGGCGCGGGCCGGCGCGTGTCAGACGGCTGTGAATCGGTGAACTGCATCGTCAGAAGCCGTAGCCCACCGCCAGGTGAAGCCGGGGCCGGCGGCTATCCTCGCCCCAGGCGACATCCACCATGACCGGCCCCACGGGCGTTTTCCAGCGCGCGCCCGCGCCGTAGCCGGCGTAGGTCGTGAAACCACGCAATGAATCGGTTGCATTGCCCCGGTCATAGAAGAGTGCGCCGCGCAAAGACGCCGTAACAGGATGCTGGTATTCGAGACTGCCCAGTACCAGGTAACGACCACCGGTCACCGCTCCCGCCTCGGGCACGCCGATGGCCAGGTAGCGGTAGCCGCGAAGCGTTTGCGCACCGCCAGTTCGGAACAGGTTCTCGGACGGAATGTCGTCTCGTGACCCCGCAGCGACAGCGCCGAGTTCAGCCAACCCCACCAGCGTGCCGCCTGCGAACAGTCCGTCGCCCGGCAGTGGCCAGAAGCGTCGCGCGCGGCCGTAGGCCCGAACAAAGCTTCGGTCCGAGCCCAGGCTCTGCGATGCACCGGAGAGCTGACCGCTTAGCGAATAACCGCGCTGCGGATCAGTGGGCGAGTCAATGCGATTCAAGGTATGGGTGTAGCCCAGAACCAGCGCCATCCGGTTATCGCGATCGACCTGACCACCGGTGCCCGCCTCGAGTCGCCGGTTTTCCGATTGATGCGTGAGCGCAAGAAAGCCATCGCCGTCGACCCGACGCCTTCCCAATCCACCATAGATTGAGGTACGGATGACGCGCTCGCCGGCGATATCCTGCCGGTCAAGGCTGCTGCCAAGCCCCCAGTAGGTGGCCTCGGCCGAAAGCGGTGATCGTGCGTTGGCAAACAGACGCTGCCGCGACCCTTCCACCAGTAGCACGGTTTCGGCCTGCCAGCCGGTGCCGAACAGGTTACGGTGGTCAAGGCCGATCTGGGCCCGCGGACCGTGATCGGTGCTAAAGCCCGCGCCCAGCATCAGGCGGCGGCTCCGCATCTCGCGCACTTCGACCACGATCGGTACCGCGCGAAGCGACGTGTCGCTTGCCACCGCTTCAAGGTCTGGCGCAACGGTGGCGCTGCTGAAATAGCCCACCGCGGTCAGCCGGGTCTGCATCCGCACCAGTGCCTCGAAACTGTACGGCTCGCCCTCGGTGAAGGTCCGAAGATTCTCAACCAGCCGACTGTCGTAGCGTTCCAATCCGCCGATTCGGATCTTTCCGAACGTCATCCTGGGGCCACTGTCGATGACCACGCGCAGATCCACAGCAGCAGGCTGCGGGTCAGCCACGGCTTCGCTATCGACCACCTTGGCACGAAGAAATCCGCCCGACTGTATCGCCTCGAGCAGGCTGCGCTTGGCCTGCTCCCAGCGCTCGGGCAGAAAACCAGACCCCGCAGGCAGCAGCCATCGCGCCTGCCAAGCCGCCACAGCGGTCGTGTCTGACGCAAGTTCGCCCTCCAGATCGAGCCGCACTGCGCGCACCGTCGCACGTTCGCCAGCATTCACCTGAACCTGTACCGCTGTCGAATCGCCGCTGACCGTGACCCGCGCGGCAAAGTACCCCTGCTGCCGCGCAAGGCCGAGCACCTCATCGGGCAGACGCGCAAACAGGCTGTCAAACTGATCAGGGTCGTAGTCGGGCCTCAGATGCCATCGCCCGAGCAGGGTTCGCTCGCGAATCAACGCCTCGAGTTCGGCAGGTGCGATGACGTCGAACTGGACCCGGACAGGCACGGACGGCGCCGCAACCGCTGCCGCCTGCGTCGACTCGGCGGCCGATGCCGGTACCGCCGCGGGCCCGGTGTTTGAACGAAGCTCGGACGCTGCCGCAGCGCCTGCACATGAAGCAAGCAGCCCCATCGCGATGAGCATGCGCGACAACCTGGGCAGCCTCGAATGCCGTATGCGAATCACATCGGTAAGCTTGCAGTCAGACGGGGCCGCCTCGCGAAAGACTCAGACGACTTGCGCGGCCGGCGCACCCTGACTGCGCGGTGCCACTGAACCGATTTTCCAGACCTTTTCACCTGCGGCCGTCAGCAGCGACATGGCCCGGTCGGCATCAGCCGGATTCACCACCACGACCAGCCCGATACCGCAGTTAAAGACGCGATGCATCTCGCTGTCAGCGATCGCGCCCTGCCGCTGCAGCCAGGCAAAGAGCGGCGGCATCGGCCAGGCATCGCGCTGCATGACTGCCTGCAACCCCTCTGGCAACACCCGGGGAACATTCTCGACCAGCCCCCCGCCGGTGATGTGTGCGAGGGCTTTGACCGGCAGCGCCGCGATCAGCTCAAGGATCGGCTTCACATAAATTCGGGTGGGCGCAAGCAATGCATCCGCAAACCGCTGACCATGAAAATCGTGCTGAGCTTCGGGGGCATCGATCCGTCCCCAGGCGCGCTCCAGAACCCGCCGGATCAGCGAATACCCGTTTGAATGCGCGCCGCTTGATGCAAGCCCCAACAGAACGTCGCCCTGTGCCACCCGATCGCCACCAATGATGCTGGACTTTTCAACCACGCCCACGGCAAACCCGGCCAGGTCATATTCGCCATCGGGGTACATGCCCGGCATCTCCGCGGTTTCGCCACCGATCAGGGCACAGCCCGCCTGCTCGCAGCCACGCGCGATGCCGCCCACCACCCGCGCGGCGACATCCACGTCCAGCCGACCGCAGGCAAAGTAATCGAGGAAAAACAGCGGCTCAGCGCCCTGCACAAGAATGTCGTTGACGCTCATGGCAACCAGGTCAATGCCAACGGTGTCATGCCCATTGAGCGCAAACGCAAGCTTCAGCTTGGTCCCCACGCCATCGGTGCCCGATACCAGCACTGGCTCACGGTAGCGCTTGGGAACTTCAAACAAGGCGCCAAATCCGCCAATGCCCGCCAACACGCCGTCGCGAAGCGTTTTGCGGGCCAGCGGCTTGATCCGGTCGACCAGCGCGTCGCCGGCATCGATATCAACCCCGGCGTCTTTGTACGAGAGCGATTCGGCTGTCATGGATCAGCATTCCTGGAGGTCGGGGCGGCGCTATCGCCGGGTTCAGGGTCGGTGGCGTGCGCCGGCAAGAAATCGGCGACACCGGCCGCAGTCGATACAATGGCGGAATTCTATCCCGCCTCTTCCGCGCGTCCGTTTGCGCCGCCCGGCGGCAACCAGGGTTCGATGTCCGATATTGACCATCGCCGGCAAACCTTTTTCTGGCTCGCAGTGGCCTTGCTGCTGTCGGCGATCGCCTATCTTCTGCGCGGTACCCTGACCCCCTTCATCGCGGCCGCCATACTCGCTTACGCGTTGGCCCCCGCAGTGGCCCGACTGCAGGGCTGGCGCCTGCCCCGCGCGGCCGCTGCCGCGCTGGTGATGGTGATGACGATGGCCGTGATCACCGCCGTGATCCTCATCCTGATTCCGGTCCTGCAGTCGGAATACCGCATGATTCGAACGCAGCTGCCCGCGCTCGCAGCCACGGTCTCCACGCGACTTGCGCCCTGGGTGGAGCAAACCTTTGGCATCACCCTCGCGCTGGACGCTGCGTCGATCCGCGACTGGATCGCCGCACAGCTTGCCGGCAGCAGCCAGGACCTGCTTACCGCGCTGATGCAGTATGTGCGCTCTGGCTGGAGTGCGGCAGTCGAGGTCATTGGCCTGGTGGTGCTGGTGCCAGTGGTACTGTTCTACCTGCTCGCCGACTGGCCATTGATCACCGCCCGCCTGCACGAACTCATTCCGCGCCGCTGGGTCAGCGTGGCCGATGACGCGCTCGCCGAGACCGATGATCTGCTGGGCCACTATCTTCGCGGCCAGCTGCTGGTGATGCTGTCGCTGGCAATCTGGTATTCGGCTGCGCTCGGCGTTGCAGGCGTCAAACACTGGCTGTCGTTGGGCGTTCTCACGGGGCTGCTCGCCTTTGTGCCCTACCTCGGTTTCGGGCTCGGACTGGCGATCTCGCTGATTTCGGCCATGTTGCAGCTGGGCCCGGCGCAAGGCGCGGTGTCCATCGCAATTGTGTTTGGCATTGGTCAACTGCTGGAAAGCTACTGGCTCACGCCGCGACTGGTGGGCGAGCGGATCGGACTCCATCCGGTCGCGGTGCTGCTCGCGCTGCTCGCCTTCGGCGCCCTGTTTGGATTCGCTGGACTGCTGCTTGCGCTGCCGCTGTCGGCGGTGGCGCTTGTCGTGCTCAGGCGGCTGCGGCGGGGCTGGCTGGCAAGCAGCTTCTATCGGCGCCCGTAAGTTGCCGTGATGCATCAACTTGCGCTCGACCTGATCGCCGAGGCGCCGCCTTCGCTCGACAACTTCATCGCGGGCCCCAACGCCGAAGCGCTGGCGGCACTGCGCGCCACCGCAAGCGGTCAGGCCCCGGCGCGGCGGGTTCATCTCTGGGGCGATTCAGCCAGCGGCAAAACCCATCTGTTGCGCGCGCTGGTCGGAACACCGCTCGGGCCAGCCAGTGCAATCCATGATTTCGACATCCCCCCCAGCTCCGCGCATCCGGTGCTCGCGATCGATGACTGCGAACAGCTCGATGACACGCAACAGCTGGCATTGTTCCGGCTCTTTAACCGGCATTCCGGTCCGGGCGGGTCGGTGATTGTCACCACCAGTCAGGCGGCGCCGATCGCGCTCGGCATGCTAAGACCTGAACTGCGTACCCGCCTCGGCTCGGGTCTGGTGCTCGCCCTTCGATTGCTCACCGATGCCGACCGCGAGCAGGCGTTGCGGGAGGCTGCCCGGGCAAGCGGCGTGCACTGCAGCGACGATGTCTTCCGCTATCTGCTCACCCGCAAGGCGCGCGATCTGCGCTCGCTGCTCGCCTTTTTCAGCGCGCTCGATCGATACGCACTGGAACGCCAGCGACCGCTTACCGCGGCGCTTGCCCGCGAGTTCGACGCGCAGGTCGCGGCATCCATGGAAAGCCGAGGGCCCCTGCGCGCCCCTTTGCAGCCGACACCGCCCATTGAACCCGGCTGATACACTTGTTGGCTCAGTCAACATGAAAGCCACGATGTCCGCTGCCGGTGAGCGCAGGCTTGCGCTGTTTGATCTCGACCACACGCTGCTGCCAATTGACAGCGACTACGAGTGGGCGCGATTCCTTGCACGAATCGGTGCAATCGACGGCGTTGAGCACAGTCGCCGTAATGACGAATACCTGCGCCAGTACCAGGCGGGCATCCTCGACATTTTCGAATTTCTGCAGTTTCAACTGGCCCCGCTTGCCAGCTATCCGCGTGAGCAACTCGACCGCTGGCATCACCAATACATGGACGAAGTGATCCGTCCGGCCATTCGGCCCGGAGCCCGCGCGCTGGTTCGCCAGCACCTTGAGCAGGGTGATCTCTGCGCGCTGGTCACTGCAACCAATGAATTCGTCACAGCACCGATCGCAGCCGAGTTCGGTTTACCCCATCTGGTTGCCACCACAGTGGAATCGGTCAATGGCCAATTCACTGGCCGTCCGCACGGCACGCCTTCGTTTCGCGAGGGCAAGGTCACCCGGACGCACCAGTGGCTCAATTCTCTGGGCGCGCAACTGACCACGTTTTCCACATCCTGGTTCTACAGCGACTCCATCAATGACCTGCCGCTGCTTTCCGAGGTCACTCATCCGATTGCAACCAACCCCGACGATCGGCTCGAACGGCTTGCGGCCGAGCGCGGTTGGCCGGTGTTGAGGCTTTTTGAATGATTCGACGCCTGATCGACCGACTGCTCAATCGCAAGGGCCGCGGGCCGCGGGCTGCCATCCGAGAAAAAGCGCGTGAGTACAAAGGCTCAGCGCTTGGCGTCGCCAGCGTCTCGGTGTCTGACGCTGCGCTTCGGACCTGCGAGACGCTACAGAAAGCGGGACACCAGGCCTGGGTGGTCGGTGGCGGCGTGCGCGACCTTCTGCTGGGTCTTCGCCCGAAAGACTTCGATGTGGCCACCGACGCCACACCGGAACAGGTCCGTGCGCTATTCAGGCGTTCGCGCGTCATCGGCCGGCGGTTCCAGATCGTCCATGTGATATTCGGTCGCGAAACCATCGAGGTTTCCACCTTCCGCGCAATTCAGGACGACGCGGAAACCGATGAACACGGCCGGGTGCTGCGCGACAACGTGTGGGGCTCGCAGCCCGAAGATGCCGCGCGCCGCGACTTCACCATCAACGCGCTGTACTACGACCCGCACGCTGACCGGATTCTCGATTATCACGACGGCGTTCGCGATCTGAAAAAGCGTTCGCTTCGAATCATCGGCGACCCCGAGCAGCGGTTCCGCGAAGACCCGGTTCGCATGCTCCGCGTTGCGCGCTTCGTGGCGAAGCTCGGATTCACGATCGATCCAGGCACCCGCGCACCGATCCGCGTCCTCGCGCCGCTCATCTCCAATATTCCAAGCGCGCGGCTGTTTGATGAGATGCTGAAGCTGCTGGTGTCCGGACATGCCATGGCCTGTCTGCACGAGCTGCGCCGCGAGGGGCTACACCAGGGCATGATGCCCATGCTCGACATGATTCTTGAGCAGCCCGATGGCGAACGCTTTGTCACCACCGCGCTCGAACGAACCGATCAGCGCGTGCTGGCTGGAAAAACTATTTCACCTGGCTTTCTGTTCGCCAGCTTGCTTTGGCAGCCGGTGCGCGACCGCTGGCAACGGGCGGTTGACGCTGGCGAACCCAACATCCCCGCGCTGTCCACCGCCATCGATACGGTGCTCGATGAGCAGGCCGAACAGCTCGCCATCCAGCGGCGCCACATGGCCGACATGCGCGAAATCTGGATGCTGCAGCCGCGCTTTGAACGTCGCAGCGGCCGCACGCCCTATGCGCTGCTTGAGCATATTCGGCTTCGGGCGGGTTATGACTTCCTGATGCTTCGGTGTGACGCGGGCGAACTGTCGGCCGAGCTTGGCGAGTGGTGGACCGAGTTCATGGACGCCTCCCCGCAGGAGCGCGCCGCGCTGATCGCGCGTGCGAGCGAACAGGGCTCCTCGGGTGGTGGCGGTCCCCGCAAACGTCGACGCCGCAGCCGGGGGCGCGGCCGGGCCGATACCGGCGACGCGGCAGCCGGAGCGCCTGGGCCTTCTGCTGCCGCAGGCTGAGGCACGCTGTGAGGCGGCGCTGGATGATCGGGCTGGGGGCCAACCTGGGTGATGCCCACGGCGCGCTTGAGCGAACCCTCAGGCGACTCCGGGATGACTCGCGCGTGCAGGTTGCAAGCGTCTCCTCAGTGTGGCGAAGCGCGCCGGTGGATGCCACGGGACCCGACTTCCTCAATGCGGTGGTGGCGATTGACACCCAGCTCGATCCGCAAACGCTGCTTGCTCTGGCGCAAGGCCTGGAGTCTCAGGAGGGACGGCAGCGGCCCTATCAGAACGCCCCCCGTACGCTCGATGTCGACCTGCTCTGTGGCGAATCACTGACGCTTGCCACCGATACGCTGACCCTCCCTCACCCCCGGATGCATCTGCGCGCCTTCGTGCTGCAGCCGCTTCTTGAAATCGATCCTCAGGCATGCATACCGGGGCAGGGCTCCGCAGCCGAATGGCTTGCCCGCATCACGGATCAGCCCATCGAACGGATTGGTGCGCTTCTCGCCGCCAGCGCGGCGCAACCTCGCGAGGTGACATCATCATGAGCGCGTTGCCGGTACCGCTCCAGACCATTCTTCTGCTGATCGCTTCCAATGTCTTCATGACCTTTGCCTGGTACGCTCATCTTCGCGACATGGCTGCAAGACCGTGGTGGATGGCGGCGCTGGCAAGCTGGGCGATCGCGCTGTTTGAGTATCTGCTGCAGGTCCCTGCCAACCGAATCGGTTACACGGTCATGACGCTGCCTCAGCTGAAGATCCTCCAGGAAGTCATTACCCTTGCCGTATTCGTGCCGTTTGCCGTGCTGTACATGAATCAGCCGGTCAAGCTCGACTATCTCTGGGCGGCGCTCTGTATGCTGGGCGCTGTTTACTTCATCTTCCGATCCTGATCCCATGACTGCCGCCTCCGCCCCATCGCTGCCTTCGCCTTTCGAGCGCTATCGACACATCGTGATTGAAGGTCCGATCGGTGCCGGCAAGACCTCGCTGGCGCGCCGCCTGGCCGAGCGATTCGACGCCGAGCTGGTGCTGGAGGAACCTGCCGACAACCCGTTCCTGGAACGCTTTTATCGCGACAGCCGGCGTTATGCGCTGCCCACGCAGCTCTACTTCCTGTTTCAGCGCGTTGCGCAGCTTCGCGAGCTGTCGCAGCGCGACCTGTTTGCACAGGCCGTGGTGGGCGACTTTCTTCTGGATAAAGACCCGTTGTTCGCGCGCCTGACGCTCGATGACGACGAGCTGCGTCTGTATCAGAACATTCTTGCGAGCGTGCAGCCTCAGGCGCCGATTCCCGATCTGGTGATCTGCCTGCAGGCCCCACCCGATACGCTGATCGAACGCATCCGCCGTCGCGGCATTGAAATGGAAACCTCGATCTCCGAGACTTACCTGCGCGCACTCATTGAGCAGTACAGCCGTTATTTTTACGACTACGACGCGGCGCCGCTTCTTATCGTCAACACCGAGCGGCTCAACCCGGTCGATAGCGAAGAGGATTTTCAGACGCTGGTCAGACACCTTGCTGAACTCCGCGGCCGACGCAGTTTCTTCAGCGTCGGCCAGTAGACCCCGCGGCGCGGCCGTTTCGTCACAGGTTTGTCATATCCGCGATCGACACTCCGGAGCTTGTCGTCCATAAGCCCACCTTTCAGCTTCCATGAGCGCTCGAATCCTCATCGTTGAGGATGACCCTGGTATTCGCGAACTGCTGCGGGTCAATCTGCAACACGCGGGCTTCACGCCCATCTGCTGCGACAGCGCGGAGGCGGCTGCCGCCGAATTGCAGTTGGGTACGCCCGATCTGATCGTGCTCGACTGGATGCTGCCTGGCCGCTCTGGTGTTGACTTCGCCCGCGAGCTCAGGGGAACCACCCGGGGACGCGATGTGCCGCTGCTGATGCTGACCGCGCGCGCCCAGGAGGGCGATAAGCTGCAGGGCTTTGAGACCGGTGCAGACGACTACATGACCAAGCCGTTCTCGCCGCGAGAGCTGGTCGCGCGCGTCCGAGCTCTTCTGCGCCGGGCGGCGCCTGAAACCACGCAAACACCGCTGGAATTTGCAGGCCTGCGTCTTGAGCCTGAAACGCTGCGCGTCTTCTCAAACGGTGAGCCAGTCGATCTGAGTCCCACCGAATTCCGACTGCTGCATTTTTTGATGCGACACCCTGACCGCGTACTGTCCCGCTCCGTGCTTCTTGACCGGGTCTGGGGGGACAACGTGTATATTGAGGAACGAACAGTTGACGTGCATATCCGGCGCCTGCGGCTTGCATTGACGCCCGGCGGCCACGATCGACTGATTGAAACCGTTCGCGGAGGCGGCTACCGCTTTCTGCCTCAATAAGGGTCTGGCGGTCACCTTGGTCTGGTTCCGTTCGCTTGCATTTACAGCGCTTGTCATCATCGCTGCAGCGTGGCTGTACCGGTATCTGTCACCCGCCTTTGCTTTCGCGCTCCTTGGGGGTGCTCTGGTCGTGGCGGTGCTTTACCAGGCCAGCTTTGTGTCCCAGCTGACCGCCTGGGCGAACCTGCCCCGCAATCGACCATTGCCAATCGGCTGGGGCATCTGGACGCCGCTGATCGAACGCCTGAACCGGTTTTCCCGGCAGCAGCAGGCCTCGCTGAGCGAGCTCAGCTCTGAGCTTGAACGCATTCACGCAGCAGTCGACCGCCTGCCCGACGGGCTGGTGCTGCTCGACCGCTATGACCATGTCAGCTGGAGCAATCAGGCGGCCCAATCGCTGCATGGCATCTTCGGCACGCAGCGTCCCGTGCATCATTTTATTCGACAGCCCGAGTTCGCCGAAATGCTTCAGCGGCGAGGCGGTGGCCCGCAGACCCAGCTGCTGCAGTTGAACACCCAGCCTGGGCGCACCTTCGAACTACAGCTGCACGAAACCGATGCCGAGCATCGGCTTCTGATTACCCGTGATATCACCGACCAGGCGAAACTGGACGCGGTGCGCAGCGATTTCGTGGCCAACGTGTCGCACGAAATCCGGACGCCCGCCACGGTCATTGCAGGCTTTGCCGAGACACTGCTGTCGCTTGAGCTCGACGAAAAATCGCACCGCGAATACCTCAGTGCAATCCTGCGCCAGAGCGAGACCATGGGCCGACTGGTCGGCGACCTGCTGCTCCTTTCCTCGCTCGAGCGCGCAACCGACCGGATGGAAGAATCTCCGGTCGAGCTGCAGCCGCTGCTCGAGTCGCTCATTTATGAGGCGCGCGCGCTGTCGGCCGGGCGTCACAAAATCAGCCTGGAGTTCGACGGGCCCGCCCGGCTGCTTGCCGCACCGGCCGAAATTGAAAGCGCCCTACGCAACCTGATCACCAATGCGGTTCGCTACACCCCCGATGGGGGAAGCATCACCGTCAGCTGGCGGGCTCGCGACGACGAAGGTTGGCTTGCTGTCCGCGATACCGGAATCGGCATCGCAGCTGAACACATGCCCCGTATCACCGAGCGTTTCTATCGCGTTGACCGCAGCCGCTCGCGCGATACCGGCGGTACCGGCCTGGGTCTGGCAATCGTCAAGCGAATTGCAAACCGGCACCACGCTTCGCTCAGAATCGACAGCGAACCAGGACGGGGCAGCACCTTCACGCTGCGCTTTCCAGCGCGTCGGATGGTGGCAGACCCACCCGTCGACGCTACGCCGGCGGCAAGTCTGTCGCCGCAAAACGCTCCAGATGCCAGTCCACGTCACCCATCGTCTGAGCAATCATCGTCAGACGTTTGAAGGTGTGGGCGATCTTCATTTCCTGCGTCATCCCCATGCCGCCGTGCAGCTGAATCGCCTCCTGCCCGACGTGGCGCGCAGCCTCTGACACCTTCACCTTCGCGGCCGATACCGTTCGCATCCGTTCACGCACATCAATCTCACCGCGCGCCGCCGCATCCACCCGGCTGCAGGCAAGCAGCGTCATCGAACGTGCCTGCTCGGCACTCACAAACATGTCAACCAGCCGGTGCTGCAATGCCTGGAAGCTTCCAATGGGCACGCCGAACTGGCGCCGGGTTTTCAGATACTCAAGCGTGGACTGATTCGCAAACCGCATCGCGCCAACTGCCTCGGCACAAGACAGCGCAGTTGCGAAGTCGATCGCCTCGACCAGCGCGGCGGTGGCGGCGCCTGCGCGACCGAGCAGCGCCTCAGCAGGCACCTGTACCGCGTTCAGTTCGATGTCGGCCGCACGCCGGTTATCCTGGGTTCGGAGTGTGCGCATCTGTAGGCCCGGAGCATTGGCGTCGACCAGAAACAGCGACACACCTTCGGGGTCTGATGCCTCGCCCGAGCTGCGTGCAGACACGATCAACTTCCCCGCAATCGGCGCATCGAGCGCGAGCGACTTGGCACCCGTGATCCGCCATCCTCCTGACTGTGCGCTGGCGCGCGTGCTGACCTGCGAAATGTCGTGGCGCGAATCAGGTTCCGCATGCGCGAGCGCGAGAATCAGGCTGCCCTCTGCCACCGCAGGCAGCAGCGACTGCTTCTGCGCCTCGCTGCCGAGCGCGGCAATCAACCGGGCACCCAGCCCGACTGTGGACACAAAGGGCTCAAGCATCAGCGCGTTGCCAAGGGTTTCCATTGTGGCCACCAGATCGAGCGCGCCGCCATCAAATCCTCCCTGCGACCCCGGAAGGGTCAGGGCGGTGAGCCCGAGCTCAGCCAGCTGCCGCCAGGCTTCGGGACTGTGACCGGCCGTCGAGGCAATTACACGTTTTCTGGCTTCGAAGTCGTAGTGCTGGTCCGCCAGCCGCGCAACCGAGTCTGCGAGCAGCTGCTGTTCTTCGGTGTACTGAAAATCCATGATCAGAGCCCCAGAGCCATCTTGGCAAAGATGTTGCGCTGAATCTCGTTGGATCCGGCGTAGATCGATGTTTTGCGAAAGTTGAAATAGCGGGAGGCGGCAGAAGCCATGAATTCGTCAAAACTGTCGTAACGAATTGGGCGAAACGCCTGCGCGCGCGGCCCCACCACCTGCATCATCAGTTCAGTGATCGCCTGCTGAATTTCAGTGCCCCGGATTTTCAGCATCGACACTTCCGGGCCAATTTGGCCGTTACGGCGCATGTCATCCAGGAACCGCATGTTGGTGATTTCAAGCGCCATCAGCTCGATTTCGACGCGCGACAACCGATCGCGAAACCGCACGTCGTGAAGCAGTGGCCGACCACGAACCTGCGTGCGCGCAGCCATATCGCGCACCCTGAGAAGCTCGCGGCGGGACTGACCGATCCGGCCCGTGTTCAGGCGTTCGTGGCCCAGCAGGTATTTCGCAACGGTCCAACCCTGGTTTTCCTCATGGACCAGGTTTTCGGCGGGCACCCTGACATCGTCGAAGAACACTTCGTTGACCTCGTGGCCTTCGTCGAGCAGGATCAGCGGACGCACGGTAATGCCGGGCGTGTTCATGTCAATCAGCAGAAAGCTGATGCCCTCCTGTCGTTTGGACGTGCCGGTGTCTGTGCGCACCAGGCAAAAGATCCAGTCGCCGTAGTGGCCCAGTGTGGTCCAGATTTTCTGGCCGTTCACGACATACTCGTCGCCACGGCGCTCGGCGCGGGTTTTCAGCGACGCCAGATCCGACCCCGACCCCGGCTCGGAATAGCCCTGGCACCAGAAATCATCGCCGTTGTAGATACGCGGCAAAAATCGTTTCTTCTGCGCCTCGGTGCCAAAGCGAAGCACCACCTGCCCGCACATCGTCACACCGAATGGAACCACCGGCGGCGCGCCCGCCATGGCGGTTTCTTCCTCGAAGATGTAGCGCTCGACCGCTGACCAGCCGGTGCCGCCCCACTCGACGGGCCAGGCGGGCGCCACCCAGCCGCGTGCGGCGAGGGTTCGATGCCAGCGCAGCAGATCGGCTTTGGAGAGCTCCTGATAGTCGAGCACTTTGGTGCGTAAATCGTGGGGCAGGTTGGCCGACAGCCAGCTGCGAACCTCATCGCGAAACGCAAGTTCCTGGGAAGAAAGATTCAGATCCATCGTGACTCCAGTCGCGGGGCGATCGGTGCCCAAACCTTGAGTTTACTGCTGACAAACATCCGGGTTTGGCGTTCCGGGCACCGAAGGCGCGCCACCCTGCAGCGTTACAATCCCGCGACGCGGCCTTTCCCACAGGCTTTCTCCCCAGGAAACCCTCATGATCATCGTGACCGGCGGCGCCGGCTTCATCGGCTCAAATTTTGTTCTCGACTGGCTTGCGCTCAACAGCGAGCCGGTGCTGGTGCTTGATTCGCTCAGCTATGCCGGCAACCTGGGCAACCTGCGGTCGCTGCAGGCCGATCCCCGGTTCGAATTCGTTCGCGGCGACATTGCCGACCGCGCCTCGATGGACTCGCTGCTCGCGCGCTGCAATCCGCGCGCCGTCATTCATTTTGCAGCCGAAAGCCATGTCGACCGCTCAATTCATGGGCCCGCAGCCTTCATCCGCACCAACATCGAAGGCACGTTCACCCTGCTGGAGGCCACCCGCGCCTGGTGGAACACGCTGGGCGAATCCGCTCGATCGGCGTTTCGCTTCCTGCATGTGTCCACCGACGAGGTGTACGGCACGCTTGGAACCACTGATCCCGCGTTCAGTGAAACCACGCCCTACGCCCCCAACAGCCCCTATGCCGCATCCAAGGCGGCCTCTGATCACCTGGTTCGCGCCTGGCATCACACCTACGGGCTGCCGGTGCTTACCACCAACTGCTCCAACAACTACGGGCCTTACCAATTCCCCGAAAAACTCATCCCCCTGATGATTGTCAACGCGCTGGCCGGTAAACCGCTGCCGGTCTATGGCGACGGCATGCAGATTCGCGACTGGCTTTATGTGGGCGATCACTGCAGCGCCGTGCGCAGGGTGCTGGAAGCGGGCACGCTGGGCGAGACCTACAACATCGGTGGGCATAACGAAAAAGCCAACATCAATATCGTTCGCACCGTGTGCGCGTTGCTCGATGCCCGGCAACCGGATCCCGCCGGCCGGCGCGAACGCCTGATCACGTACGTCACCGACCGCCCGGGCCACGACCGTCGCTATGCCATTGACGCCCGCAAGATCGAGCGCGAACTGGGATGGCGGCCCGCCGAAACCTTCGAGTCAGGCATCGCGCGCACGATCGACTGGTACCTGGCCAACCCCGACTGGATTGCCGGCGTGCAGAGCGGCGCCTATCGTGAGTGGATCGACACCCAATACGGCAATCGGAAAAGCGCCTGAGCTCATGCCCATCGACTCCAAACGCCCCACCACCTCGCGCCGCGGCATCATTCTCGCCGGCGGCTCAGGCACGCGGCTCCACCCGCTCACGCTCGCAGTGTCCAAGCAGCTGATGCCGGTCTACGATAAGCCGATGGTGTACTACCCCCTGAGCGTGTTGATGCTCGCTGGCATCCGCGACATACTGATCATCTCCACCCCGCATGATCTGCCAGGCTTTCGGCGGCTGCTGGGAGACGGCTCATCCTGGGGCCTGTCGCTCAGCTATGCCGAGCAGCCCAGCCCCGACGGGCTCGCGCAGGCGTTTCATATCGGCGCTGATTTCGTGGGCGATGGTCCTTCTGCCCTGGTGCTGGGCGATAACCTGTTCCATGGTCATGACCTCATGCGAAGGCTGGCGGCGGCCGATGCCCAACCGGGCGGCGCCACCGTGTTCGCCTATCCGGTGGTCGATCCCGAGCGCTATGGCGTGGTTGAGTTCGACGAGGCGGGCCATGCGATCTCGATCGAGGAAAAGCCTACCCAACCGCGCAGCCGCTATGCGGTCACCGGATTGTATTTTTACGACAATCAGGTGGTCGATATTGCGCGCAACTTGAAGCCCTCCGCGCGCGGCGAACTCGAAATCACCGACTTGAACCGCGTCTATCTCGAGCGCGGGCAGCTCGATGTGCAGGTGCTGGGCCGCGGCGACGCCTGGCTTGACACCGGCACGCATGATTCGCTGATTGAAGCCGCGCAGTTCATTCAGACACTCGAGAAGCGCCAGGGTTTGAAGGTGGCGTGCCCCGAAGAAATCGCGTGGCGTCAGGGATGGATCAACGATGAAGCACTGCGCGCGCTCGCCCGCCCGCTCGTCAAAAGCGGCTACGGCGCTTACCTGGCGCGGCTGCTCGAGCATCAGGTCTTCTGAACGGAGCGGGCCTTGAATATTTCACCCAGTCCGCTGCTGCCTGATGTGCTGGTCATTGAACCGCGGGTATTCGGTGACGCACGCGGATTCTTCTTTGAAAGTTTCAATGCCCGCGTGTTTGGCAACCTGTCGGGCCTTCATCCACAGTTCGTGCAGGACAACCACTCGCGCTCAGCGCGCGGCGTATTGCGCGGCCTGCACTATCAGATCCGACAGCCGCAGGGAAAGCTGGTTCGCGTCGTTCGGGGCACGGTGTTCGATGTGGCGGTCGATCTGCGCCGCTCGTCGCCAACCTTCGGCCGTTGGGCAGGCTGGGAGCTGAGCGAAGACAACCACCGACAGCTCTGGATTCCGCCGGGATTCGGTCACGGGTTTGTGGTGCTGTCCGAATCGGCTGACTTCCTTTACAAAACCACCGACTACTACGCGCCCGAGCATGAACGCTGTCTGCGCTGGAACGATCCGTCGGTGCGCGTGCAGTGGCCCGTGGATGGGCTCGACCTGAAGCTGTCTGAAAAAGACCAGCGCGGTCTGCCGCTTGCCGACTGCGAGTGTTTTGAATAAGTCGGCAATGAGCGCAGCGCGGCCCAAAATTCTGTTGCTGGGCGCAACCGGGCAGGTTGGCTGGGAACTTGCACGAAGCCTGCAACCGCTGGGCGCGCTGCGTTGCAGCACCCGCAACGAGGCGAATTTCAGCGCGCCGGCCGACCTCGAGGCCCACATCACACAGGCATCGCCCGATGTCATCGTGAACGCCGCCGCTTACACTGCGGTGGATCAGGCCGAGAAGGAACCCACGCTTGCGCACTGCGTCAACGGCGAGGCACCGGGCGCGCTGGCACGCGCTGCGCGGCGATCTGGCGCCCTGCTGATTCACTACTCCACCGACTATGTGTTCGCAGGCACGGGCGAGCGTGCGTGGCGAAGCACCGATTCAGTTGACCCGCAAAACGTCTATGGCCACAGCAAACTGGCGGGCGAGCGCGCGATCGCCGACGCGGGAGGCGACTGGCTCACCTTCCGCACCAGCTGGGTCTATGCGGCACGCGGTCGCAATTTCGTTCGTACCATGCTCAAGCTGGGCGCCGAGCGCGACACGCTGCGTGTCGTTGCCGACCAGATTGGGGCGCCCACCTCGGCCAGACTGATTGCCGACGCCACCGCGCAGGCGCTCGCGATTGCACTGCTCGAGCGGCGCGAGGGCCAGTTCCTTAGCGCCATCCACCATCTGTGCGCGGCCGGCCACACCAGCTGGCACGGCTTTGCGCAGACGCTATTTGAGCGCTGGACGATGATCGCACCCGACCAGCCTGTTGCGCTTCGCACGCTTAGCGCGATACCCAGCACTGAGTACCCAACGCCCGCGCGTCGACCCCTCAACTCCCGGCTCGACTGCTCGGACTTTGAAGTGCGGTTTCGCCTGACGCTGCCGCCCTGGCAACAGGGGCTTGATCTGGTGCTGGCAGAACTTGCCGAGGCGGTCAGCGCCCGTTAAACACGGGCGGTCGTTTTTCGGCGAACGCCCTCGCTGCGCCCGCGTGATCTTCAGTCACCATGCAGTTCGCCTGATGCAGCGCCTCGGCATCCAGGCTGGGCGCCAGTGCACAGGCCGAAGCCAGGCTGGTGATCTGTTTGATGTGACCATAGGCGATCGTCGGTCCTGCCGCCAGTTCCGCCACCAGCGCTTCGGTTTTTGCCTCGAATTCATCAGCGGAAAACACCCGCGTGAGCAGACCCATCGCATAGGCCTGATCAGCCGTGAGAAGGGGCGCGAACATCATGAGTTCGCGCGCCCGCGCAATGCCCAACATTCGGGTGAGCAGCCAATTGACGCCGAAATCTCCCGCGAGGCCTACCCGCGCGAAAGCGGTGGTGAGCTTGACGTCACTGCGCGCAAATCGAAAGTCGCAGGCAAGCGCGAGCCCCAGCCCCGCGCCAGCCACTGCCCCGGGAATGACCGCAACCGTGGGCTTGCCCATCTCGTGGAGAAGCCTGACCGACTCGGCGCGATCACGCAGCTGGCTGGCCCGCTGCTCCACCGACCGCCCTGCGTCGCGTCCCGCAGCCATCGCCTTCACGTCACCGCCTGCGCAAAACGCACCGCCGCTACCGGTCAGCACCACCACGCGTACTGCGGAGTCGAGCGCCGCTTCACGCAGTGCCGCACACAGCTGAGTCGACATCTCCAGCGTGATTGCATTTCGAGAGCCCGGATTGTCGAGTGTGAGCGTGAGCACCGAGCCGCGGGTCTGGCGTAAAACCTGTCCTGTCATCGAGAGTCTCCGTTTGGATGGCCGCGGTGTCGGCCAGTCAGTCGACGATGAAAAGTCGTGCACCGAATTCAGTGGATGAACGATGAGGCTCGGCGCCGTCAGCGACCTGGTAGCTGGTTCCGGGCTTCAAAACGAACTGTCTCCCATCGGCGAGTTCGGTATGAAGCTCGCCCTCCAGACACAGCAGGATGTGGCCCTTTGAGCACCAGTGGTCAGCCAGATAGCCCGGTGAATAGTCGACCATCCGAACCCGGATGGGTCCAAACTGACGGGTTCGCCAGATCGCTACACCCCGTTCCCCAGGATGTTCAACAGGCGCGACGGTCGACCATTCAGTGGTGCAAAAGGCAATGTCGTTAATCTGCATGGCTTGTTGGTTCTCGAGACAGGATCGGCCGGGAGGAATCGGTTTTGCTAGTCTGCAAACGAACACCCTGTCCGGCGACCCGCAAACACTTCAAGCATAACCGACCCGAGTGAGCATAGAGCCCTGGTATTGGATCGCATTCACCGTTGCCGCAGCGGCCGCGCAAAGCGCGCGCAACGCGATGCAGCGCGAACTCACGTCGGTGTTGGGCACCGTGGGCGCAACGCAGGTCCGCTTTCTGTACGGGCTTCCATTCGGCATTGTTTTTCTGGGAATCGCGCTGGCGGTCACTGGCGACCCGATTCCTGCCTTTCGAGCCACCTCGGTTGCCTGGACCGCAGCAGGTGCATTGGCTCAGGTGGTGGCCACCGCATTGATGCTCGCCGCGATGAAAGAGCGATCCTTTGTGGTCACGACGGCGCTGGTCAAAGCTGAACCGGTCTGGGTCGCCATTCTCGGCTTTGCGCTGCTCGGCGAAACATTCGGCTGGTCGCTACTCGCTGGAATCGCGATTGCAACGGCGGGTGTACTCTGGCTGTCATGGCCCTCAGCGGGTGTGGGCTGGTCGCTTCGCCCGGTTGCGCTGGGACTCGCGTCTGCCGCGGTGTTCGCGGCCTCAGCCATCGCCTTTCGGGCAGCCATGCTCTCGATCGATAGCGGATCGGGCTTTGTCGTCAAGGCAACGGCGGTGATGGCCCTCAGCCTGGCCATGCAGGTGGTGGCGCTCGTTACCTGGATGCTGATCGCAAACCGGGCCTTACTTGTCGAGGTGCTCCGGGTGTGGCGACCCTCGCTTGCCACCGGGCTCCTTGCCGCCACCGGATCACAATGCTGGTTTCTGGCCTTTGCAATCGAGACTCCGGCGAAAATAAGAACGCTGGGGCTGATCGAAATCCTGTTTGCGCAATTCATCTCCCGCCGCATTTTCAGTCAGCAGCAAAGTTTCAGAGAGCTTCTTGGCATGGCCGTGTTGCTTGCGGGCGTGGTGCTGGTGCTTCGAAGCTGATTGCCTGACGTTCAAAGCTGATCGCCATTGATTCGTTCCAACCGGTCGACCCCACCTCTAAAGTTCACCATCGAACAGATATGAATCCACACCCGCCCCTCCTCTGCCCTCGCCATGACGCGGCCCCCAGACCCGGGCCCGCCACAGCGGCCGATCTCCCACAGCGCCGGCATTGCCAACTTTGAACGCTCATCATCTCGACACCGACGTCATGGTGATCGGCGCGGGCGGCGCAGGCATGTACGCCGCCATCGAGGCAGCCCGTCAGGGCGCCCGTGTCCTGCTGATTGACCGCAGCCTGATCGGGCGCGGCGGTGCCACGGTCATGGCGCAAATGACCGTGGCGGCAGCGGTTGGACCGCCCGGCACCGACGACTGGCGATTCCACCTGAAGGACACGCTCGCGGCCGGACGCGGTCTTTGCGACCCGCGGCTCGCATCACTGCTCTGCGAGGACGGTGTCGAGTGCATCCTTGAAATGGATCGCTGGAAAGTGGGATGGGCGCGCGATGGCGAGCATCTGCGCGCGGTGCAGGCACCCGGTCACGACCGGCCACGCTGTGTCTACGTTGATTTCCTCAACACCGGGCCGGCAGTGTCGCGAGCGCTGCGAACGCAGGTCCAGCGAATCGGCGAACCCATCCGGCGAATCGGCGAGGTCATGGTCACCGACCTGGTCGTGCAGGAGGGTGTGGTCACTGGGGCGGTCGCGCTTCATGTCGCATCGGGCGAGGCGCTTACGATCGGTGCGCGCGCCACCATCATTGCCACGGGCGGGCTCACGCGACTCTATCGACGAAACAGTGCCTCCACCAACATGTCGGGCGACGGCTACGCGCTGGCACTGAGAGCGGGGGCCTCGCTCATCGACATGGAATTTGTGCAGTTTTTTCCGATTGGTCACCTGGCGCCGCGACTGGTCGGAATGGATCCGATCATGTGGGATCCGTTTCGCTACAAGCTGGGCGGCCGACTGCTCAATGGCGCGATGGAAGAGTTTGTCGACCGCTGGGGCGGTGCCGATGGGGGGCGCTACACGGCCACCCGTGACCGCGCCACCTACGCAATCACCCAGGAGGTTCGTGCTGGGCGCGGCTCACCCTCAGGCGGCGCATGGCTCAGCTTCAGCCATCTGGGTGAAAAGGAACTCCGCGCGGCCTTCGGTCCGGTCATCGACCGGCTGGCGGCCAACGGCATCGACCTCACGCGGCAAGCTATTGAGGTGGCGCCCATCGCGCACTACCACATGGGCGGCGTTCGGGTGGACACCGCCATGCGAACCGGCGTGCCGGGCCTGTTTGCCGCTGGGGAAGCCGTGGGAGGCGCCAACGGCGCCAACCGCCTGTCGGGTAATGCCATCACCGAGGCGCTGGCCTTTGGACGGGTCGCGGGCCGTGAGTCTGCCGCTGCGGCGGCTCGACAGGACCTGCCCCGTTTTTCCGCTGTGGCGGCGAAAGAGCGCATTGCACTGCTGTCATCGGGCAGCCGCACCGGGCTCAACACCGCGTCGTTGGTGGCCGAACTGCAGGCGCTCATGTCAACCGAAGCAGGGCCCTTCCGAACTGAGCAGAGCCTGGTGCGTGCGAAGGCGGGAATCGATCGCCTGCAGCGCAAAATCGGCGAGGTGCCACCCGGCGATCCCGGGTCGCCACACGATCTCGCCCGACTCGACTGGTTTGATCTGCGGCAAATGCTGCTGGTGGCCGACAGCGTCGTGACCGCAGCCTCCGAGCGTCGGGAAAGCCGTGGTGCGCATCAGCGAGAGGACGCCCCGGACACTGATCCGGCGTGGACGCTCAATCAGATCATCACGCTCGATTCGGCGGGTTCGCTTCGCCTGACCCGCGAGCAGGTTCCAAGCTTCGACCAAGAGGCCGCCTGAGATGCCAGTTGCACGTCTTCTGATTCAACGTGGCGCGCAGGGCGAGCCCGCTCGACAAGACGCCTTCGAAATTACCTTCGAGCCCGGCGAGTCGGTACTGGATGGCTTACGCAGGCTACGTGTCGAAGCTGACCCTACGCTTGCTTTTCGCTATGCGTGCCTGAACGCCAACGCGTGCAAGGAATGCATGATGACGCTCGACGGCAAGGTCATCTATGCCTGTACCGCACGAATCGAGCCTCGCGACATGGTTCTTGCGCCCCTTCCGAACAAGCCCCTGGTTCGCGACCTTGTCACCGTCATTGCGCCAAGCGATGAGCGTTGGACACCAGGGTCTGATTAATCAATCTTTCTGAACCTCAGGAGCCCAGTCATGCTCAAGTTTTCTCGTCGTCGGTTGTTGCAGGCCACCGGTGCAAGTCTCGTATTCCCGTCGTCCGGGCTGTTTGCCCAGCAGCGCCTGTTGTCGGGCACAGTAAAAATCGTGGTGCCGTTCCCTCCGGGTGGAATCACCGACGTGTTGGCGCGTGGCCTCGCGCAACAGATGACAGGCAGCCTGGGCACGCCCGTGGTGGTCGAAAATCGGGCTGGGGCGAACGGCAGCATCGGGGCAACCCAGGTGGCGCGCGCCGCACCCGACGGCCTCACCCTGCTGCTGGGCGTCACCGACACCCACGCGGTGAACCCTGCCGCCATGCGCAACGTTGCCTATGACGCAAACCGCGACTTTGCCCCGGTGAGCAACATCACCAGCGTACCGCTGGTGCTGGCAGTGGGCCCCACGCTGAAGGATCTGGCCAATCTGCGGGCCTTCATTGACGCGGCCCGCAAGCAGCCCGGCAAGTTCACCCATGCAAGCTGGGGGGTGGGCAGCACCTCGCACATCGCCATGCTGCGGGTAGCCGACAGCACCGGCATCGAGCTTCTGCATGTGCCGTACACCGGGGCAGCGCCCGCCGCGCAGGCGTTGATCGCAGGTCAGGTGGATAGCCTGATCCTGCCAGCCGGCGCCGCCGAAGCGTTTGCCCGCGACGGCCGGCTGCGAATCCTGGCGGCGTTGTCGCCCAAGCGGTTGGCGCTGCTGCCGGATGTGCCCACGCTGGCGGACCAGGGCGTTGCGCTATCGGTAAGCGTGTTTCAGGCGCTGTTCGCGCCGGCTGGAACACCGCCCGCGGTCATTGCATTGTTGAACAAATCGGTTGAAAGCGCCGTGCAGTCCGAAGCATTCCTGAAGACGCTGCAGACTCAGGCGGCGTTGCCTACGCCGTCGTCGCCGGAAGCTCTTGCAACGCTGGTACGAAGCGAACAGGAAGCTTGGGGGCGAATCATTCGAGCGGGCAACATCCGAATCGATTGAGGGGGCCGCAGGCCGCGGCCGGGCTTGCATGCCCGGCCCTTCTCGCCCCGCCCGCACAGTCCGCAGGGACTGTGCTCTCCGTCGCCACTGCTTCGCAGTGGTGCCGGAGGCGGGACTCGAACCCGCACGCCCTTTCGGGCACCGGATTTTGAGTCCGGCGCGTCTACCTGTTCCACCACTCCGGCGAGAGCGACCTAAAATTATCGCATAAGCGGATTACTCGCCACCTCCTCCTCCGCACCACAACACACCGCACCCAGCACGCAAGGATCAGGCGTGCCATTGGTCTAACGGTGAGCCGATTAGCGCAGATAGAGCCTCGAAGTGACTCGCCGGCACGACGTTGGAATCGGATGCGGCTGTCGATGACCGCCAGCTTCCTGTGACATCGCCTTTCAGAATGCCAACCAGGCTGGTCTCGCCAGGCTGTTGGACGCTGATTGCTCGATTCCAGGAGGCATTGTCGCGGTCAATCGAATAGCGGCTCTCGGACTCATCCCAAAAATCTCGTGTCTCCTCGACGAAAAGCCATTCGGAGGCTGGGGCTGAGGATAGACCCACAGACATTTTGAGAATGGAAAGTACATCCGCGGCGGTCACCTTTCCACTGGCATCCACGTCCGCCGCAATGACCTGATAGGGCGACACTGCTGGGGGGGACAGCGGGCCTGACCCATCAGGGTCAGCGTTTGGATTGATGCCCAGCGCGAGCCGCATTGCCGCTACAGCGTCGGCAGCAGTGACGCCGAGCTGCCCGTCCGCAGTCGTCCTGCCTGCTGTGAGCTGATATTGGCCATCTGGCAAGGCCTCAAAGACGTATCGCCCCGACGTATCCGAGGCTGAGTCGGAGACAGCCAAAGCATCATCCGAGACAGGGCGCTCGCCGTTCAAGATGTTGGAGAACGCAATGCTCAAATTTTCTGTCCCAGGGGCAGCCTGTACGACGATGGTACCGATTAGCGTCGAACTGCTCAGACCGGCAGTATTCGCGTCTGCAATCAAGGCGCCAAAGCTGAGCCGATCCGCCTGAGCGGTATTGCCTAGGACGGTCCAATCTGATGTCAGATGACTGGTAAAGCTGATCGACGAGCCCTGCGGCCCGGTCGCCATAAACCCAAAACTTTCAACCAACGACGACGGGTTGATCCATACCTCAGCGCGGAGCGTATTCGAGGTGTGGTCGAACGATGAGCCTCGCAGATCAAACCAGGAGGCCAGCGTTGCACCGACATCCGACGCGTGAACGGCCCCAACGCGCACCTGGTCAAGCAATTGATGACTCTTCCAGTGATACGCGACACCGGAAAGTTTCGAAGGGGTAAGGGCTAGACTCTTGACGGAAAACTCACCGTCCGAAAACCGCAGTAGCTCGATACCGGTTAACTGATCAGCGCCATCGTTAAGGCTCCAGGATTTTTTGACGGGGTCCTGAATCTGCGCTGCGCGCATGTCAGTCACCGTGTACTGGTCTGCCGCGGTCGCCTGAATCGTATAAAACGACCGCGCTCCGCTAAACACCGCTACGTCCTGGCCCAGTCCCCCGGCAATCGTATCGTTGCCCGCCCCACCCGCGAAAACGTTATTGCCTGCGTCTCCAATTAAGAGGTCCGCATGGACGCTACCGGTTAACTGAGTCACACCGCTCAGCTTTTGTGCACCAACACTGCGGTCATCCATGATGAGCCGATCCGCCTCCACCCTGGCCCGCGCATAACCTTCCACCAGGTTCACTTCCACCGGCAACATCGTCAGGTCGTACAGCACGTGTGTCTGACCATTGCCAATGATCACGTCATCGCCGCCTATCGGGCGATACGCGTTGTACGCGCCGTTGTCTCCCACGTTGACTGCCTGCGCCGATCCGAACTCGCTCGCGTCGTAGCGATCCGCGTGTACGCTTCCCGTCACCATCTCAATGCGCCGGAATGTGTCCGTCCCATTCGATGGCCCGCCTATCGCGATGCCTGCCGCCATGTCGATCGTCACCGGTTCGGCCTGACGCCAGTAATTCAATTCGTCCAGACCACCCCGACCATCCACATAATCATCGCCGTCTTCGGTCCGGAAAAAATTGTCCTGGTTGTTGCCCAACATCGTCTCGTCCTGACTCGATCCATAGAGCCCCTGGACGCCGCTAAATTTCACTGCACCAGCCCAGGCGTTGAAGTTGTTATTGGTGACATTCGACGTGTACGCCTCGAATGATCCCTCGGCCAGATCCACCACCAGCCGCCTGGTGAAATCTGGCAGCGTGACAAATGCGCCCTCGCCAGGTGCGCTCGCCGAGAGCGCGTAGCCAGGCAGCAACAACCGCGTCTCACCGTTCCCGATCACCGTGTCGCCCGCAGACACACCCACGATATTGGTGTTCGTGCCGGCCGCGTTGGTCCCGAAATTCGTCATGTCAAACACATCGGCAGCGCCGGTCCCTAGCAGCGCTGCGACCCGCTCCAGCGTATCGCCTGTGGCGTCAGAAAACGCTGTCGAGGTCACTTTTCCAACCCCCTGTTGGTTGTAGCTCACTGAAATGCCTGCGTTCCAAAAGCTGCCTCGACCATAGGAAACCAATAGCCCAAAATTCCAGGGCTGATCCAATCCCAGCGAAGTGCTGATCTGGTCACTTCCGCTCGGGAAATACTGAAAGCCAGATACCGGCGCCCGCCCAGTGACGACATGACCCGCTGGGCTCGACGCTCCGTTGATTCGCTCAACTCCAGCAAAGTTCACGGTGTAGGGCGTTTGCGTGACTGTGCCGCTGACAGCACTTGTCCCGCTGATTCGCCCCAGGGTCAGGTCGATCGTGGCAACACTCGCGCTGCCCAAGTTGATCGAGTCAAAGTCATTCACCGGCGCAACGTGTTGGTAGGGCTGAACTTTCGCGGGGTCATACCCCACCACAGCGTATTGACCGGACAACCCAGATCCCAAAGTGAATGAGTCAGGACCTGAACCCCCGATGTAAGTACCGCTTGCATCCAACGCAATGTGATCAGCCCCGCCGAGACCCGCCACGCCAGCGCTCAGTCCGGCGGCCTTATCTGCCGCTGTGTACGTCAACGTGCCATCGCCGAATTCCGTGCCGAGCTTGTAGCCGGGCGAATGATCAATCGAAGTATGTGAAGTTGAATCCTGCGTCGGGGTGCTGACAGCGCTGAACTTCAGACCTGCGCCCAAGGTCAACTCGCCGTCCGCGAATCGGAGCATCTCAATGCTGATCAGCTGATCAGTGCCATCATTCAGACTCCAGGCACCGTTCACAGGGTCCTGAATCTGTGACGCCCGCGTATCAGTCACCGTATATCGATCGGCTGCAGTCGCCTGAATCGTGTAGAAAGACCGTGCCCCACTGAACACCGCCACATCGTGGCCCGCACCGCCGTTGATCGTGTCGTTACCCGCCCGTCCTTCGAGAACGTTGTTCTCGCCGTCGCCAATCAGCACGTCGCCGAATACCGTCCCCGACACACGGTTGACACCGCTCAGCCTGTGCACACCCACGCTGCGGTCATCCGTGATCAGCCGATCCGCCTCCAACCGGGCCTGCGCATAACCTTCCGCCAGGTTCACCTCCACCGGTAGCAGCGTCAGGTCATACAACACGTGCGTCTGACCGTTACCAATTACCACATCATTGCCACCCGCAGGACGGTACGCGTTATACGACCCCTGGTCCCCCTCATTGACTGCCCGCGCCGAACCAAAACCGCTCGCGTCATACCGATCGGCATACACCGTACCGGTCACCATCTCGATCCGGCGAAACGTATCCACGCCACTCGACGGCCCGCCCACCACCACGCCACCTGCCATGTATATCGTCACCGGCTCGGCCGCACGCCAGTACTCCAGTTCGTCCAGCCCGCCCCGTCCGTCCACAAAATCATCACCATCCTGCGGCCGGAAAAAATTGTCCCGCTCGTCACCCAGCATCGTCTCGTCCAGCAACGACCCATACACCCCCTGCACACCGCTGAACTTCACCGCGCCAGCCCACGCATTGAAATTGCTGTTCGTCACGCTCGACGTGTACGCTTCAAACGATCCCGCTGTCAGATCCACCACCACGCGTCTGGTGAAATCCGGCAGCGTCAAAAATCCCCCAGCGCTCGGTGCGCTCGCGCCCAGCGCAGCCCCAGGCAGCAATAGCCTCGTCTCGCCATTGCCTATCACCACGTCACCAGCCGACACGCCCACGATGTTCATCTTCGTGCCTGCCGCATTGGTGCCGAAGTTACGCATGTCGAATACGTCAGCCGCACCAGTGCCCGCAACGCCTGTCAACCGCTCCAACGTATCGCCAGCCGCCCCCGGAAACGCAGACGAACTCACCCGGCCAATCCCCTGCTCGCTGTAGCTCACCGATATGCCTGCGCTCCAGAAACTCCCCCGGCCATAAGTCACCAAAAAACCCGGGTTCGGCTGATCCAATCCCAGCGGAACGCTGATCTGATCACTACCGCTCGGCGAATAGGAAAAGCCGAAGATCGGTACCCGGCCGCTCACCACATGGCCCGCGGGGCTCGACGCTCCAGTGATGCGCTCAACGCCAGAAAAATCCACCGTGAAAGGCGTCCCAGTGGTGGCGTTTGTTCCGCTGATGCGCCCCGCCGTCAGATCAATGCTCGTGATGCTCGCGCTGCCAACATTGATCGTGTCAGCGTCGTCGACCAGCGGGACATGCTGGTAAGGCTGCTGCTTGGTCTGATCCCAACCAACTACCGTGTACAGCCCAGCCAGCGATGGGCCCAGATTGAACGTGTCAGAACCCGGTCCGCCCAGATACGTTCCGCTCGCATCCAACGTGATCTGATCGGCTCCGCCCAAACCCGCCACGCCCGCACTCAATCCAGCGCTCTTGTCCGCCGCGCTGTAGGTCAGTGCGCTGTCGCTTAGCTCGGTGCCGCGCTTGTAGCCCTGTGCAGCGGTGAATGGGTCGGGGGTTACTGCGGCAGTTGACGTCCCAGCGCCACTTCGCGGCGTGAACGTTTGCGTCACGCCGGTAATTGCCAGATCCCCATCAGTAAACTGCAGTACTTCAATGCCACTCAACAAGTCGGCACCGTCATTCAGCCCCCAAGTTCCCTTGACTGGGTCGAGGATCTGCTGCGCGCGATTGTCGATCACCGTGAATAAACCGCTAACACCTGGCGTCAACGTGTAGTCAGTTCTCTTTCCGGAATAGACCGCCACATCGTGGCCCGCACCGCCGTTGATCGTGTCGTTACCCGCCCGTCCTTCGAGAACGTTGTTCTCGCCGTCGCCAATCAGCACGTCGCCGAATACCGTCCCCGA
>VGHA01000008.1 GCA_016868375.1 Betaproteobacteria bacterium
CTGCAAGGGCGAAAGCGGCGCCAAAGACAAAGGCAAGATGCGCCTGGAAGGCAAAGACTACGTGTTGCGCGATGGTGACGTAATGCATTTCAGGTTTAACGTCTGACGGTCGGGGCTGGGCCGAGTTCGATACCGACGCCGCGCTCCGGCGCACAGTGGTCACCCCATGAGATCCCCCCTCGCACGCACTCCGATCCATCCCAGCGCGCGTCTGGCCGCACCGGAGGGAACGCTGTGAACGGGATGGACGCCTCGGTCGAGACGGTCCAGGCCTCTGCTGCCGCGGGTGAATCCATCAAGCTCGAATTCAAGAAGTCCACCGCCGAAAAGGAACGCGCTTGCAGGGCTCTCTGCGCCTTCCCCAACGGACAAGGTGGTCGATTGCTGTTCGGCGTCACTCCGGCAGGCAAGGTTGCGGGTCAAACGGTCACAGACCGAACGTTGGAAGAACTGGCTCAGGAGTTCCAGGGCTTCGAGCCGCCCCTGTTTCCATCGGTCGAACGCGTAAGCATCGGCGATGGCCGCGAGGTGCTGGTGCTCACCGCACCTCGCGCGGCACGCGCGCCTGTTGCCTTTCGCGGCGTGGCCTATGAGCGGGTGCTGAACACCACCCGCACGATACCGCGCGAGACCTACCAGCGCCTTCTGTTGGAGGAGATGCACGCCACCGAGCGCTGGGAGAACCGGCCGGCCGCCGGCTGGGATGTCAGTCGCCTGGACCGGCGCGAGATGGTGCTGACGCTGGAGGAGTCCATCCGCCGCGGCAGGGTGGACGACCCGGGTACGCGCGAACCGCTGGAGATCCTGCGCGGGCTGGGCCTGCTGGTCGATGGCGACAAGGTCTCGCGGGCGGCGGTCGTACTTTTCTGCACCGACGATGCGCCACTGCCAGACTTCTCGCAGTTGTTGCTCAAGGTAGCCCGTTTCAAGGGCACAACGCGCGACGAGTTCCTGGATAACCGCCAGTTCCACGGCAATGCCTTTGCGCTGATGCGGCGTGCCGAGCGGTTCCTGATCGATTCGTTGCCTGTGGCCAGCCGGATCGTGCCAGGGCGCATGGAACGCGAGGACACGCCGCTGCTCCCGGTGGAGGCATTGCGCGAGGCGCTGGCCAACGCCTTCGTCCACCGGGACTATTCGGTCGGCAGCGGCTCGGTGAACGTGGCGCTGTACGACGATCGGCTGGAGATCATCTCCATCGGCGACCTGCACTTCGGGCTGACACCCGAGGCGCTGTTCCGGGAACACGAGTCCAAACCCTGGAACCCGATGATCGCGCGGACCTTCTACCGGCGCGGCATCATCGAGACCTGGGGCAGGGGAACACTGAAGATCGCCCGGCTGATGCAGGAGCGGGGGTTCGAGCCGCCGGCAGTGGCGGTGCGCCAGGGCGCGGTGGTGATCACTTTCGTCCTGCCAGCGCCAGTGAAAACGCCCGAGAAAAGCCAGACGCAGGAGAAAACGCAGGAGAAAACGCAGGAGAAAACGCAGGAGAAAACCGCCGCAGCCATCCTGCGCATGCTCGGCGAGCAGCCCGAGATGAGTATTGCGGAGCTGGCCAAGCGCCTGGGTAAGGTGCCGAGCACCATCGAGCGCGCCATCCGGAAACTTCGCGAGTCTGGCCGCCTGCAGCGCATCGGCCCCGACAAGGGTGGCCGCTGGCAGGTCATCGAGTGATTAACCGTGTTCAACCTCAGGACCTTTTGCATGAACTTTCCAAACTACGCCACTCTCAAACTCGAGATGGTCGAGCCACATGTGCTCCTCATCACGCTGAACCGTCCGGAAGTTGCCAATGCCATCAACACCCAGATGGGTCATGACATGCTCGACTTGTGGCGCCGGCTCACCGATGACGCAGGCGATGTGCGTTGCGCCATTCTCACCGGCGCCGGCGAAAAAATATTCTGCGCGGGCGGTGACCTGAAAGAGCGCAATGGCATGACCAAGCAGCAGTGGGTCGCGCAACACGAACTGTTTGAGCGCGCCTACTGGACGCTGGTGGAAGTGCCGGTGCCCATCATCGCAGCCATCAATGGTCACGCCTATGCAGGCGGACTCGAAACCGCGCTTGCCTGCGATTTTCTTTACGCCACCAGCACCGCGCGCTTTGCCCTCACGGAAGTATCGATCGGCATCATGCCCGGCGGTGGCGGCACGCAAAATCTGCCGCGAGCAGTGGGCGAGCGCCGCGCCAAAGAAATCATTCTTACCGCCAAGCCCTTCAGCGCGCAGCAGGCCGCTGAATGGGGGCTGGTCAATCGTGTCTGCGAGCCGGCCGAACTGATGCCTGCAGCACTGGACACCGCACGCGCCATCGCAGGCAACGCGCCACTCTCGGTTCGCCAGGCGAAAAAATCAATTCATTTCGGCCTGCAGATGGAGCTGAAAACCGCTTATCGGTTCGAAGTCGAGGCTTACAACCACCTCATCGAAACCGAAGACCGCTACGAGGGCATTCGCGCCTTCAACGAAAAAAGAAAGCCTGTTTTCAAAGGCAAGTAATCGCAGGAGATCAAGCCATGGGATCGCATCAGGCAAGCGCCGCCGATCAGGCCGGTGTCAGCATTCCGCTGGGCGAAGACTATCCGGACATCCGCGAAAGCGTGCGCCGCATCTGCCAGGATTTTCCCGGCAAATATTGGCGCGATCTGGAGGCACGCGAGGCATACCCCTCGGAGTTTGTTCAGGCGATGACCGATGCCGGCTATCTGGCTGCGCTCATTCCCGAAGAATATGGTGGTGCGGGTCTGCCGCTTCGCGCGGCCTCCATCATCCTGGAAGAGATTCATGCAGAGGGCTGCAGCGCAGCCGCCGCGCATGCGCAGATGTACATCATGGGCACGCTGCTTCGCCACGGCTCAGAAGAACAGAAACGTCGATACCTGCCGAAAATCGCCAGCGGTGAGCTTCGTCTGCAGGCCTTTGGCGTTACCGAACCCACCACCGGCTCTGACACCACGCGGCTGAAGACCCGCGCACTGCGCGATGGCGATCACTATGTGATTCATGGACAGAAGGTCTGGACCTCGCGGGCTTTGTATTCCGACCTGATGCTGCTGCTCGCGCGCACGACGCCGTTGGATGAAGTCAAAAAGAAAACCGAAGGGCTTTCGGTATTTCTGGTTGATATTCGCGAGTGCCTGGGCAAAGGGTTGGAAATCCGGCCCCTTAAAGCCATGACGAACCACAACACCACCGAAGTGTTTTTCGAGGGTGCGCGGGTGCCCGCCGAAAATCTGATTGGCGAAGAGGGCAAAGGCTTTCGCTACATTCTTGACGGCATGAACGCCGAGCGGATTCTGGTGTCATCCGAATCGATCGGCGACGCTCGCTGGTTTATCCGCACCGCGTCCAAATATGCCAGCGAACGCGTCGTGTTCAATCGGCCTATCGGCCAGAACCAGGGCATCCAGTTTCCCATCGCGCGCGCCTATGCGGAAACCCAGGCAGCCGATCTGATGCTGCGCAAAGCGGCCGCGCTGTTTGAAGCAGGCCTGCCTTGCGGCGACGATGCCAATATCGCCAAGCTTCTGGCCTCGGAAGCCTCATGGCATGCGGCGGAAGCCTGCATGCAGACCCATGGCGGATTTGGCTATGCGCGCGAGTACGACGTTGAGCGCAAGTGGCGTGAGGCGCGCATCCAGCAGATCGCGCCTATCTCAACCAATATGGTGCTTGCGTATATCGGCGAGCACGTACTGGGCATGCCGCGCTCGTACTGAGCCGCTGCTGCGCCACAGGGGCTGCGCGCCTTCCTGGTGGGGAGAGCGCCGCAGCCTTGTCGCACAGCGCTTGCGAAGCGATCAGTGAAACTCAAGCAGCGAGCCGTAGCCAGCCATTCTGTCCTGAATGCCGCAGGTACGAAGCGCATGCCAGTAGGTGGCAGTGTTGATGGCGATAACCGGCTTGCCCAGGAACAGTTCGGCCGCTGCCGCCAGTCGAATCATCGATAGATTGGTGCCCACCTGCACGATGGCATCGACATCATCGCTATCGAGTTCGCGGATGGCCTTGCGGCACATCTCGTCGGTGCTATGGGCGATCAGCACGGGGCTTGGGCGCTTCAGGCAGAGATCGCGCACCACCGTGAAACCGCTGTCCTCATAGAAGCGACGCACCTGCTCGTTGGCCACCTCGAAATAAGGTGACAGGAACGCAATGCGCTTGGCACCGAGCGTCTCGAGTGCGGCGGCGGTGGCAAACGACCCGCAGGACACACCCACTCCCGCATGTTCGGACAGCTGTTTGACGTAGGCCTCGGCGCCTTTGCGGCCATCCCAGAACGTGGTGGCCGACATGCCCATGACGAGATACTGCATTTCGCAGCTTTTCAGCACGTCGATTGCAGCCAGCGTTTCCCCCATGATCGCCTTCACCAGCCGAAGAAAGTCTTCGTTGTTGTTGACGGGCATGTTGGGAATGATGATTCGGCTGTAGTGGTTGGTGACACCGATGGGTCGAAGGTCGTCGAAGTCGGGCTGAACGATGGTGTTGGTGGACGGGCCGGTAACCCCAAAGATCTTCCGATAGCCAAGGTGGTCGGGCATGGTGTGGTGCTCCCTTGAGACGGCGCGCCTGAGCGCGCCGGTTGGTTAAATGAGCTGCGCCAATGGCTTAGCCCCGATGCTTGCTGCCTGCGGAAAAAGAGCGTCAGCCCTCCGAATCGGCGTGCGCCTTGTCGAAGCCTGCAACCCAGTCGAAACCCATCAACTGCGAAAACTCAGGGAAGGGATAAAGCGGCTGGGTCATGCCGGCGGTTGAGCCATCGCGGCGAAGCTTTTCATACACCGAACGCACCGCCGCCCCGGTGGCGAGGAACGCCGCTGCCGGGAAAATTGCAAGCGAGTAGCCAATCTCGGACAGAGCCTGCGCGGTGAGCACGGGTGTGCGTCCACCGTCGACCATGTTGGCCACCAGCGGCAGATCAAATGAACTGCCGAGCTTTCGCATCTCTTCTTCCGACTCCGGGCTTTCGATGAACAGCATGTCGGCGCCCGCACGCGCATACACCTCGGCGCGGCGCATGGCCTCATCCAGACCCAGGGTGGTGCGTGCATCGGTGCGCGCGATGATCAGAAAATTCGGGTCGTTGCGGGTTTCAACTGCCACCCGGATCTTGGCGGCCATTTCGTCTGCGCTCACCACCTTGCGGCCCAGCATGTGGCCACATTTTTTGGGGAACTGCTGGTCTTCGAGCTGGATCGCGCAGGCACCTGCTGCCTCGTAACCGCGCACCGTGTGCATCACATTAAGCAGGCCACCATAACCGGTATCACCGTCACAGATCATGGGCGTGGAGGTAATGGTGGCGAACTGCGCAACCCGGTTGACCATGTCGGTGTAGGTGGCGATTCCGGCATCGGGCAAACCCATGTACGAGGCCACCGTGCCGTAGCCGGTCATGTAGAGCGCCTCAAAGCCCATGGAGTCGGCGATCTTTGCCGAAATCATCTCGAACACGCCGGGGGCGATCGTGAGCTTGCCGCGTCGGATTCTCGAGCGCAGCAGCGCCCGGCGTTCGGCGTTGGAAAGCGTGTTCAAGCCCTGTTTGATCATCATGTTGCCTTTCGTGACGGGTTTCAGATGAACTGCCGGTCTGTTCGCGGCAGCCGCGCTGCAATGTACACAAAATGCGCGCACCTGGAGGGGGAAGTCAACCCGCCGTCTCTGAAGCGGGGCGTAACCGCGCGGGTCTGCAAAAGGCTCTCAAACCGAGGTGCCGTCCAGAATCAGCTAAAGTTGCAGACATAAGATAACCAGCCGGAGGAGAACTCGGATGCGTGCATTGTGGTTCGACACGCCGCTCGGGGCGATGGTGGCGCTCGGCAGTGCGCAGACGCTGCGCGGCCTGCACTTCGGCGGCGCGAAGCACCTGCCTGATCTGCAGGGTTGCGAAGACGGGCGCGAATGCCTGCTGCTTCGCAGGGTGCAGCGACAGGTGGGCGAGTACTTCGAGGGCCACCGGCCTGCGTTTGATGTCCCGCTCGATCACGAGGGTACCGCACTGCAGAAGGCGGTCTGGCAGGCGCTCGCCAACATCGCCGTCGGCACAACCATTTCCTACTCCGAGCTTGCGGCGCGCGTCGGCGCGCCACGCGCAGTGCGTGCGGTCGCTCAGGCCGTGGGCAGAAATCCCTGGACACTCATTCGGCCCTGCCATCGCGTCATTGGCTCAAACGGATCGCTCACGGGATTTGCGGGTGGGCTCGAACGAAAGTCGGCCCTGCTTGCGCATGAAGCACGCATGGCGCGCGAGCGCGGTGCGGCCGAGGTCGCGCAAGGCTTTGCCAGGCAGAAAAGCGCTGACATCACCCCGATGCGTACACCCCCGCTACCGGCCCGCTCTCGCTGAGCGGGGCTCTCACCCCTGACCCACGGAGTCGCCCTCATGCTCGATCCGAACGCCGCAGCGATGCTCAAGTTGATCGCGGATAAAGGAATCCCGCCGATGCACGCGGAGCCACCGCCCCAGGCCCGGCTGTCCTATCGCTCGAGGCGCTTTTATGCGCAGCCCGAACCGCCCGTGGTCTCGCTGATTCACGACAAGCGAATCCCCGGACCCGGAGGCGATCTCGGCATTCGCATCTATCGCGGCGCGCCGGGCGACGATACTCGCGGCGCACTGGTGTTTTTTCACGGCGGCGGCTGGGTCATCGGCGATCTGGATACCCACGACATCGCATGCCGACAGCTCGCGCTGGCCGGTGGGTTCTCGGTCATTTCGGTCGATTATCGGCTTGCGCCCGAACATCGCTTCCCGGCGGCCGTCGACGACAGTATCGCCGCAACGCGCTGGGTGCGTGATAACGCTCACTCGCTTCGAATCGATCCGGACCGAATCGCGGTAGGGGGCGACAGCGCGGGCGGCAATCTGGCCGCGGTGGTGTCGATCGCGCTGCGCGATGCGGGCCAGTCATGGCTGCGTTTTCAGCTCCTGATCTATCCAGCCACCGATATGCGCCAGGTGGCCGATTCGCATCGGCGAAACGGCGAAGGCTATCTGCTCACCACCGACGCCATACGCTGGTTCCGCGAACACTACATGGGGCCCGAGGCCGACATCGCTGATTGGCGCGCCTCGCCGCTGCTTGCAGCGAATCTGTCGGGGCTGCCACCCGCGCTGGTCATCACTGCGGGCTTTGACCCTTTGCGTGATGAAGGACGGCAATACGCTGATGCACTCAGCGCCGCCGGCACACGCGCTCAGTATGTGTGCTTCGAGCGGCAGCTGCATGGCTTCATCAACATGACTCGCGTCATTCCTGAGGCCCACACCGCTGTGCGCCTGGCAGCAGACGCCTGCGCGCGCGCGCTGGGCTGAGGCACGAAGGAGGCGGCCACCGCGCGCCGCCTCCAGGCTTTGCAAAGACGCGCGTCAGTCGCGCACTTCGAACAGCGCTTCGATCTCTACCGGAATATCGCGGTATAACTCGGCAACACCAATCGCAGACCGGGTGTGGCGGCCGATTTCGCCAAAAATTTCCACCATCAGGTCGGAAAAGCCGTTGAGCACCAGCGACGGCGTGTTGAAACCCGGGGCACAGTTGATGAAGCCAATCGCGTGCACCACGCGAACCACCCGGTCAAGCGAGCCGATGCAGCCCTTGAGCGTACCCAGGATGTACAGGCCGGTTTCCCGTGCAGCCGCCGCACCCTGTGCCTCGTTCAGTTCCCGGCCCAGCTTACCCATGATCACAGGCGTGTCGGTGAGCGGCTCGATGGGCCCATGACCGCTCATGTGCACATGGATGCCCGATCGCAGTGCGCGAACCCGATTGGGTTTATCGATCCAGGCCGGCGGCAACACGATGCCCAGCTGCTTCAGGCGTTCTTCGGGCGAGACGCCCGGGGGGCAGGGGCCGGCGCTCATGTCCTGCTCCGATCGACAGCGGCGAGTCGTTGCGCAATACCAGACATCAGAGATCACTCCTTCATGGGTTTCCGAAGGGCAATGGTGCCTGATCCGAGGCAAAAGTGAAATCAGCCTTGGCAGTGGGGTTGGCAGGCAGCAGGCATACTCCTGGCCAGAATTCGCATGCGGCAGGCAGCGCATCACTCTGCAGGTCGCTCACCGCTTGCAACGCACTCAATGAACGCCTGATGACGCCTTCTGAAGTTGCCCGCGCCCACGCCCGCGCGCTCGTCAACGAACACGCTCGAGCCTCGCGCTTTCCGCGGCTGTTCTCGCCGATTGCACTGGGCGCGCAAACCAGCAAGAACCGGGTGATGCGCGTGGCCACCACGTCGAACCTGGCCGAACAGGGGCGGGTCGGCCCCAAGATGCTCGCGTTCTATCGAACGGTCGCCGAGGGCGGCGCGGGCGTGATTGTGAGCGAGGCCACCCGGCTGCACCCACTTGAAGGCGTGGTGCCGCACGCGCTGCCGCTGTTTGATCCGGGCGTCATTCCGGGATTACGCCAAATCAGCGACGCCATTCATGAGCAGGGCGCGCTCTTCATCGTGCAACTGAACCAGGGTGGGCGCCAGCACCTGAGCCGCCGCGTGCCCACGCTAGTGGCGCCCTCCGAGATTGCCTGTCCGCGAAGCGGCGGCACACCCCACGCGCTGTCCACGCGCGAGGTCGGCGAGATGGTCGAAAACTTTGTTGCTGCCGCAGTGAACGCGCGCGACGCGGAGGCCGACGGCGTCGAGATTCACGGCGCGCAGGGCCACCTGATCGGTCAGTTCGCCTCGCCGTTCAGCAACACCCGCGACGATCGCTACGGGGGCAGCCTCGAGAACCGGATGCGCTTTGCGCTGGAAATCATCGAAGGCGCGCGTCGGCGACTGGGCGATAGCGCAGTGATCGGCTACCGGATGGGCGTTGAGGAGTTCACCGCGGGCGGCGTAACGGTAGAACTGGCCTGCGAAGCGGCGGCGTTTCTCGCACGAAGCGGCCTGATCAACTATGTATCGCTCAGCCAGGGCAACTTCAACACCATTGAAACGCATCTTCCCGATCGCCATTGGCCGCAGGTCACCTACCGGGATATCCAGCGCCAGATCAAGCAAGCGGTTGGCGACCTGGTCGTGGTCCAGAGCACCCGGATTCAGATCCCCGAGCAGGCCGAGGACATCCTGACCGCGGGCGATGGCGACATGATTGGTCTGTGCCGTGCGCTGCTGGTTGACCCCGAATGGCCTCGCAAGGCGCGCACCGGGCGCGAGAGCGAGATTCGTCGATGCATCGCCTGCAATCAGTGCTGGGACTGGATCACCGGACCGGATCCGGTGGGCTGCGCCACCAATCCGGTTGCTGGTCGCGAACACCAGCTCGGGCGTCTGAAGCCAGCTGCGCATCGGCGCCGCGTCGCCGTCATCGGCGGTGGACCCGCCGGACTCGAGGCCGCCAGAATCGCAGCCGAGCGCGGCCATCACGTCACGCTGTTTGAGAAAAGCGCCATCCTGGGCGGCAAGATGGCGCATGCGCCAGGGCTGCCACACGGGGCCGAACTGAAGCATCTGCTCGACTTTCTGATTCCAGCGGTCAGGCGTCTGCCGGTACACATCAAGTTTGAATCCAGCCCTGATGCGCAATCTCTGATCGCAGACGGCTTTGAGGCATTTGTCGTGGCCACTGGCGCCCAACCGATTGCCCCCGCACTTGAGGGTGACCACTCCGTTCCTGTCGTTGCGGTCGCCGGGCCCGATGATCTCGCGGCACTCGATCGTGATGGCAGTGCGCTGGTGGTCATGGACGAGGACGGCTATTTCTGGGGCTCCGCCGCGGCCGAAGCGGCGTTGCAGCTTGCATCCCGGCGTGGCCAGACACTGCACGTGGTCACGCGCTTCTTTGAAATGTTTCGTGAACTGCCCATGGTCTCGCGCATCGCGGCGCTGCGGGCGCTTGACCTCGGCGGTGCGGTGTTGCACACCTCGATGGCGGTGGTGGGCAGCCGCCAGGGTGCGGCCATGCTGCGCCACTACCTGACCGGACGCGAGCTGGTGATCGCAGATGCCGCGGGCATCGTCTGGGCGGGCCGACAGGAGGCGCGCGGCGGCCCGCTTTATGAACGGCTTCGCGAGCTCGGCTTCGAAACCACCACCTGGATCGCTGGCGATGCTTTCGCGCCGCGACGGCTTCCCAACGCACTGGTCGAGGCGCACACTGCGGCCCGCCAGATCTGATCAACCCCTCACGCAAAGGAGATCCTGATGAGCCTGGTCAAACGCACGATCGACGCGGTAAGCGTTCGCAGAATGATGGACGCCGCGATCGAAAAGTCCACCGCGATGAACAAAGCGATGTGCATCGCCATTACCAACGAAGCGGGTCAGCTGAAGGCCTTCCATGCCATGGACGGCGCGCCGCACCTGTCGATCGATATCGCGCAGAACAAGGCCTGGACCGCAAGCTCGTTCGGCATTGCCACGCATACCTGGTTTGATTTCATCAAGAACGATCCGCCGCTTCTGGCTGGCATCACGCACACGCCGCGGCTGGTGGTCTTTGGCGGGGGCTACCCCATCATTGAGAACGGCCAGATGATCGGTGCGATCGGCGTGAGCGGCGGCCACTACTCCGAAGATATGGAGGTCGCTCGCGCGGCGCTCGATGCCATCAACGCACCGGTTCAGTAATCAATGGAACTCACGCTTGCGCCGCTGCCCTGGGCGATCGACGCGCTGGAGCCGCATCTGTCGGCGGAATCCATGCGCTTTCACTATGGCAGGCATCACCAGAACTACGTCACCCAGCTGAACCGCCTGGTCCAGGGGACCGAGTTCCACGATCGCCCGCTCGAGACCATCGTGCGTGAATCGCGCGGCGCCATCTTCAACAACGCCGCTCAGATCTGGAACCACACGTTCTACTGGTCCAGCATGTGCCCGGGTGGAGGCGGCGCACCCGAAGGCCGGCTGCTCGAGTCCATCGAGCAGCAGTTCGGGTCATTTGCCGGGTTTCGCGAAGCGTTCGTCAAGCGCGCCACCGGAAACTTCGGTGCGGGCTGGACCTGGCTCGTGAAGCGGCGCACCGGCGAAGTTGCCATCATCAACACCGCCAACGCCGAGACGCCACTGGTGTCAGCGCATCGGCCGCTGATCACGATTGATGTCTGGGAACATGCCTACTACATCGACTACCGCAATGGCCGCCAGCGCTTTGTCGAGGCTTTTCTAGATCATCTGGTCAACTGGCGGTTTGCGCAGCAAAACTTCGAGGCGGGCTGAACCCCACTGAGACGGCCTTGTCGGCTATCTCAGTGGTGCTCTTTATCGCTTATCGCCCAACCACACCGCCATCGGTCCGGGTGATCACGATGGTGGCCGAGCGCGGCCGCCCCGCCGGACCATAGGTCGTGGCGGTCGACGTGGTGCCGTTGCCGGGCCACTGGCTCTCGAACGAGAAGGTGGGGTTGCTGCCGAGCGCCGCCGTGTTCTCGCCCGGGTGCTGAATGTTCACAAACAGCGCCTTGCCGTCGGCGCTTTCAGCAACGCCCGTGATCTCGGCGCCTTTCGGACCCACCAGGAATCGCTTCAGACGCGCTTCGCCAAGCAGTCCGCCGACAAAGGTTTCCTGCGTGGCGGTTGAGCCCGATAGCGAATTGGTGATGGTCACCTTCGCGCCATCGCCCACCGCTCCGGGAACAGCCGCCAGCAGCATGCAGTTGGTCTCATCGGTGAAGGCGCCGTCGTCGGTCTCGATCCAGAGAATGCCGGTGGCCTGGCTGAACCAGAGGCCATCGGGCGAGGACAACGCGTTGTTCGCCGACAGGTTTGACACGTTGACGTTGGTCGAGTCCATGTCCTCTTCGGCACCAAACAGGAAGATGTCCCATTTGAAGGTGGTGGCGGTGGCAAGATCGCCGGTTTCACGGAAGCGGATGATGTGACCATTGGGATTGCCCGAGCCCTTCACACCATCCGGGTCCGCGTACGCGCGCGGATTAGCGGCGTCGGTAGTTCCCGGCTTCCGATTGGTCGAGTTGTTATTGGTAAGGCAGAAATACACCTCGCCATTGGCGGGGTTGACCGCCCCCCACTCCGGGCGATCCATCTTGGTTGCTCCCACCGCATCGGCGGCGATGCGGGTGTGCACATACACCTCAGCCTGATTGGCGAAGGCAAACGCGCTGTAGGTGCGGATAGCGGGCGCGTCGTAGGAGAGCTCCAGCCATTGGCCCGTACCGTCAGCATTGAACTTGGCAACATACAGCTTGCCCTCGTCCAGATATTTGTTGCCGGCCGCCATGCCGCCACCGGCGTCCGAGGCCGACCAGCTAGCTGCCGTCACAAACTTGTAGATGTATTCGTTACGCGAGTCGCAGCCCATGTAGAAGGCGAGCGGCTGGCCTGCGCGGGGAATGCTGTAAACGGAAGCCTCATGCGCGAAACGGCCCATCGCCACGCGCTTGGCCGGCCGCGACGTCGCATCTGCGGGATCGATCTCGAGGTTGTAGCCAAAGGTGTGGGGCTCGTTGCGAAAGTCATTGGCTGCAGCGGCGCCGCCTGCTGCGATGTTCCAGCGCTCGAAGCGCATGTCGCCGGTGTCGGCGGGGGTATACCAGCCTTGACCCGTCCGGCGGCCTGCCGCCCCAGCCGGCGCGGTGGTTGCAACGCCATAACGGGTGCGCGAGGCCATCAGCTTGGTGTCAGTGGGCACCGTCGCGCCCGCCGGCATGTTGAAATAAAACGCCCAATTTTCTTCGCAGGTGAGCATCGTGCCCCAGGGCGTACGCCCGGAGCCACAGTTGTTGAGCGTGCCGCGCGCCGTGGTTCCTTTCGGATCAAACTTGGTTGCAAACAGCTGGCGGATTCCATCCAGATGGGCAGCGGGTCCGCGCACATCCACCACGGTGTTGGGGGTGACGCGGCGGTTCAGAGGCGCATCAAGCTTGTAGCCTGTGATCGCGCCATTGGTGATGTTCAGCTCAACCACCGATACGCCGTGATGATTGATTTCCTTGTCCACCTCAAGCGCGGGCCGAACGCCGTCGTCCCAGGCGCCAAACTGACTGAACTTCTGACCGGTCTTGGCACCGGACGTCTGTCCGTTGGGATGAAAGAAATGCGCGTCAGCCGAGCTCTCGTGATTCACCGCCAGCACCGCACGCGCAGTGGCAGTCGTGGTCACCTTGCCATTTGCGTCCAGGTAGAACATCTCCATGCCGTCGTGGTGATCACCGATTCGGCGCGACCAGTCGTCGGCTTCAAGACCGGCATTGCCGTAAGCGGTTTCAGTGCTGAAGAGCCGGTCGCCCGTGGCATGAATGACGCGGGCGGTATAGCCCGTGGGAACCACCACCGTATCAAGCACGCTCTTGGTCACCGGCGTGAATTTGAGCTGGGCTGCCGATAGCGGCTCGGCGAGCATCTTCAGGCCACCCTCATCGCTGCTTGCGCAGCCGCTGACCGCAGGCAGCACGGTTGCCGCGGACAGCCCTACGCCCCGGCGCAACAGCGCCCGACGCGAGGGATCCGCCAGGCCGCGCGCAAGCACGTCCTGAAAATGTTCGTTGTTCGACGTGTTTTCAATGGGCATCGAGTCACTGTGTGTCGTCATGTCGCAAACTCCTGAATAGGTTGCGACAGTGTCGAAACGCTATGTGACGCCGCTGTGAAAATTAAATGAAGAATCGATGACAGCGCGGCAGCGCCCGCGCCCCGCTCATCCGAGATCAGGCGGAGAGCCTTCGCATAAGCTCAAGCTGCGAGTGGTAACCCCGACGACGCCCCCGGGGCGCGCTTCTGCGGTAGCTGCCATCGGCCTCCATCAGCCAGGCGTCAGCATTGTCACCAAGATGAACGGTAATGGCCTCAGCGATGACACGCTCTTTCAGCTTTGCATCGCGCACGGGAAACGCAACCTCAACGCGCCGCAGCAGATTGCGATCCATCCAATCAGCCGAGGACAACCACACGGCCGGGTCGCCGGCGTTGTGAAATACATAAACCCGGCTGTGTTCCAGGAAGCGTCCAACCACCGAGCGCACGCGAATGTTGTCGCTGAGGCCCGGTACGCCTGGCCGCAGTGCGCAAACACCGCGAACGATCAGATCAATCTGCGCCCCCGCCGCACTGGCTTCGTAGAGGGCATCGATGACCTGCTGCGACAACAGCGCGTTGATCTTGGCTGAAATCGCAGCGGGCTGCCCCGCCTTCGCATGCTCGATTTCGCGACGGATCGACTCAAGCACCATCTCAAGCAGTGTGAACGGCGACTGCGCAATGACCCGCAGCCGGCCGCGTTCGCCCAGACCCGTGAGCCTTTGAAACACCTGATGCACGTCCGCGCAGATGTCGGGCTCTGCGGTAAAAAGACCAAAGTCTTCGTACAGTCGCGCGGTGCGCGGGTGATAGTTGCCCGTGCCCAGATGGACATAGCGGCGAAGCACCGTCTGGCCGTTGCGGCTGCGCTCGCGACGCAGCACCATCGCCATCTTGGCGTGCGTCTTGTGACCCACCACGCCGTACACCACATGCGCGCCAACCTGCTCGAGCCGGGCCGCCCAGTTGATGTTGGTGAGCTCATCAAACCGAGCCATCAGCTCCACCACCACGGTAACTTCTTTGCCGGCGCGGGCAGCCTCAATCAGCGCCTGCATCAGTGCCGAGTCGTCGCCGGTTCGATAAACCGTCTGTTTGATGGCGACCACATCGGGGTCGCGCGCCGCACTGGTGAGAAACCGCATGACCGGCGCGAATGATTCATAGGGATGATGAATCAGGATGTCGTGTTTGCGAATGGCTGCAAACAGATCCCGGCCCCTCAGCGGTGCGGCAATCGGTGGCTCGAACGCGGGAAAGAGCAGGTCAGGCCGATTGGCAAGACTGATGACCTGCTGCAGCCGCACCAGGTTCACTGGCCCTCGAGAGCGATAACAGTCGCGCTCTCCAAGCTCAAATTCTTTCAACAGCCGCGCGACCAGTCGCTCGGGGGCGTCGGCCGACACCTCCAGCCGCACCTCATCGCCAAACTGCCGCTGCAGCAACTCGCCCTGCAGCGCCTTGCGCAGGTCGGTCACTTCCTCGTCGTCGACGAACAGGTCGCTGTTGCGTGTGAGCCTGAACTGATGCACCTCCCGAACCGTCATGCCGGGAAAGAGCCTCCCAACAAAGCCCTGCACGATCGAAGTAAGGAGCATCATTCCGTGCGGATGACCCGATACCTCAGGCGGCACGGCCAGTACGCGCGGCAGCGCGCGCGGCGCCTGAACGATCGCAATGCCCGCACGACGGCCGAACGCATCCTCGCCATCCAGTTCAACAATGAAGTTGAGGCTCTTGTTCAGAATGCGCGGGAAGGGGTGGGCCGGGTCGAGCGCGATGGGTGTCAGAAGCGGCTCAATCTCGCGATCAAACACCTCGCTCGCCCACCCGCGCTGCGCATCGTTCCAGTCAACCATCAGATGAATGACGATACCTTCGGCCACCAGCAGCGGCTTCAACGTATCGTTTAACAACGTGTATTGCCGATCGACCAGTGTGCGGGCGGCCTGTGCAATGGCATCCAGACTGGCCGACGCGGCCGCTGAATCGTCGCGTCCGAGGCGCACAATCTGCTGCAGTTCGGCCACCCGAATCTCAAACAATTCGTCGAGATTGTTGCTGACGATCGTGACGTAGCGAAACCGCTCCAGGAGCGGAACGCCCGCATCATCGGCCATGGCGAGCACCCGCTCGTTAAAGCGCAGAATGCCTTGCTCGCGATTGAGCAGCCTGCTGCCAGGCTCTGACAAGAGCGGGTCCATGACGGTATCGCCTGTGGTGATGCCTTTTTTACCCATGGGTTGTGATCATGGTCGGCAACAATGACAGTTTGATGACCACTCGCCACGCTTTCGTCAATGCGCTGTCATACTCGCGCCCGATCATTCTCAAGGTATCGTCGTTGATGTCGGAGCCCAACCTGCTTGCTGCCATTGATCTCGGATCGAACAGCTTTCGGCTATTGATTGCGCGAGCCGCTGGCGAGGGTCCGTCACCCTCGGTCCGCGCCATTGACAGCGTCAAGAAAAGCGTGCGGCTTGCCGCAGGCCTTGATACCGACCGCTGGCTCGATGCCGATTCCAGAATGCGGGGGCTGGAGGCGCTCAGCGTTTTCAGTAACCGGCTCCGCGCCTTTGCGCCGCAGGCGGTTCGCGCGGTGGCCACCAATACGCTTCGGGTGGCCCGCAACGCCGCAGACTTTCTGGCCGATGCGCAAGCCGTGCTGGGTTACCCGATCGAGGTGATCTCCGGACAGGAGGAAGCGCGACTGATCTGGGTGGGCGCCTCGCACGCGCTTGCCGATCAGCGTCGGCGACTGGTCATCGATATCGGCGGTGGCTCCACCGAGTGCATTCTCGGCGCTGGCAGCGACCCGCTGATGCTTGATTCGATCGACGCAGGCTGCGTGAGCGCAACCGTCACGCACTTTGGTGGCCGCCGCGCGGACGAGCGAAGCTTTGAGCGAGCCACTCGCCAGATCAAGCAGACATTTGCACCCGTCGCGCGGCGCGCGCGCGCGCTCGGCTGGGAGCATGCGGTGGCCACCTCGGGAACCGCCAAGGCGCTCACTCAGATCGCGCGGTCCGTATTCGGTGAGCCAGGCCTTGATCGGGTGGCGCTCGAACGAATGCGGCAGGCACTGTTTGCGGCATCCCTTGATGAGTCGCCGCTATTTGCGCAGATCAAGTCCGATCGCCGTGCGGTCATTGCGGGCGGGCTCGCGGTCATGACGGCAGTCTTCGACGAGTTCGCGCTCGATTCGATCGACTACTGCGAGGCGGCATTGCGCGATGGCATTCTGATCGAACTGTGGTCCGAGCGCTCGGGCCGCGACGTGCGAGAGCAGACGGTGGAGCGCCTGGAACATCGCTATCGGCTCGACCAGGCCCGCGGACGGTGGCTCGCCGATACGGCCTGCGCGCTCTACGATCAGGCTGCACGCGCGATTCGCGAGGAACGGCTGGAACGTCGCGCGCTGCTTGGCTGGGCAGCCAGGCTCGCCGATGCCGGCCGCGTCATCAGCGAAGAAAACCACCATCGGCACGCGGCCTACATGCTTCGCAATGCCGACATGCCGGGCTTTAACGAAGCAGAGCAAACCGCGCTCTCGGCGCTGGTGCTGGCCCAAGCCGGCGGGCTGCGAAAGCTGTGCGGCATGGTGTCGGGTGAGCTTGGCTGGCTGTCGGTGCTAGCGCTCCGCCTGGCGGGGCTGCTCGAGCGACATGCGCGCGGCGATCCGTCGCCACCCCCGCTGCCAGCGCTGTTCTTCAAACAAGGTCTTGCCCGCATCGAGATCAGCCGGGAATGGCTTGCCACGCATCCCGAGGCGCGTGATGCGCTGATTGACGAATCGGCTCGCTGGATCGATCAGCGTCTGCTTGCTGAGTTTGAAGTGCGGGAGTTGTAGACACTCGTTGCGGTGCGCAGCGTCCGCATCAGGCCAGGTCTGGCCCGATGGCGGCTCGAAGAAACACCGGCGACTCAAGATCTGGCGACCGGCTGACCAGCCACACCAGGCTGCCCTTCCTGACCGTCCATCGCTGGGGTACCTGTGCAGCGCCAAGCGCGAGACTGAAGGCCTCGCCAAGCGACGGCTGATGCCCCACGATCAACACATGGCGATGCCTGCCTTCCTTGGCGTCCTGGCCAGGCCATCCTGCCACCGCCAGCACATCCGCTCCCGTGGCGCCCGGCAACAGTCGTTCATCGAGTAGAACCTTATGCGCCAGCGCATCGGCGGTTTCGCGGGCGCGCGGCGCCGGGCTGCTAAGGACCAGGCAGCGCTCAGGCAGTCTTGACTGAAGCCAGCGCGCAACCCGCGCGGCCTGCCGGCGCCCACGATCGGTCAGGCGCCGCTCAAGATCATCCTGCGGATCGGTCACCGAATCGCCAGCGTCGGCGTGTCGCCACAGAATCAGTTCCATCGCTGCGTAGACCCGAGTCTTAAACCCGCAAACGTCGCGCGCAAAGATTACGGTTTCGTGACATCGCGCTGCAGCCAGACATATTTGGCCATCAGCTGGTCGCGCGTCTCGCGCCAATCGGGGTTGAACGGAATGCAGGCAACCGGGCAAACCTGCTGACACTGCGGCTCGTCAAAATGCCCGACGCATTCGGTGCAGCGCTTCGGATCAATCTGATAGATCTCGGCACCCATCGAGATGGCGCCGTTCGGACACTCAGGCTCGCAGACATCGCAGTTGATGCACTCGTCGGTGATCATCAGTGCCATGGTGAGCGCCTGCCCGCGATCAACGTTGCGGCGCGCGGCCCAGCGCAGCGAGCTTGCGCGCAATCCACGCCTGGACTGGTGGCGCAACAAAGCGGCTGATGTCGCCCCCCATCAGCGCAATCTCACGAACCAGCGTGCCCGACACGAACATCTGCCCTTCGGTGGGCACCATGAACAGGGTTTCGCAATCGGCCATCATCTGGCGGTTCATGCCAGCCATCTGAAATTCATAGTCGAAGTCGCTGAGGCTGCGCACGCCGCGAAGCACCACCCTCGCGCGGTGCTCCTTCAGGAAATTGACCAGCAAGCCGGAGAAGCCTGTAATTTGAACATTGGGACAATCAGCGAGCGCCTCGCGCGCAATATCGATCCGCTCTTCGACACTGAAGATCGGGTTCTTGCCGCGACTTGCCGCAATGCCCACCACCACCGATTCGAACAAAGTCGCACCTCGGCGGATGATGTCCTCATGACCACGGGTGAGTGGATCGAATGTTCCTGGGTAAACCGCTCTGACCATGACAGGGTTCCTCGTCAGCCAATACTGGCCCGGCGCAGCAGATGATAATGGACCTGGCCCGCGCGCCCTGCGCGCTCAATCCGCCACGGCGGCGGCACAGGGTCAAACGCTCGATCGGATTCCACGTAGATCAGACCGGAATCGGCGACACAGACCTCGATCGCGGGCCACAGGCGCGTGACCCAGTCTTCCGAAAACGGTGGGTCAAGGAACACCAGATCAAAGCGGGGCTCGTCGCGTGCCTTCAGATCGCTGAGCGCGCGCTGCGCGTCGGCCTCGATAAGCGCCACACGCTCGCTCCCCGCCAGCCGCGATAGCGCCTGCGCAATCAGGCGGGATGCAGCCCGATCGCGTTCCACCAGCACCACGCGCGCCGCGCCGCGCGACGCGGCCTCGAGGCCCAGCGCGCCGCTGCCGGCAAACAGATCGAGGCAGCGCCAACCTTCAAGCGACTGACCAAGCCAGTTGAACAAGGTCTCACGAACCCGGTCGGGCGTGGGCCTGAGCCCTGGTACTGCTGGCACCTGTAGCGGCGTTCGTTTCCACTGTCCACCGATGATTCGCACCCGCCCCGGCGCTGCGGACTGCGCGAGCCCACCCGATTGCTGGCGCGCGGCCTGGGCGGGACGAGCCAGACGGTTCGAGTCTTTGGACACCGGGATCTTAGCGGCCAGCGGAACCCGCTGGCGGGGCGCCCACCACCACCGTGACCAGCGCCTCAGGGCGGAGTCGACGCGCAAAGGCCGAACGCACCTCCTCGAGGCTGACCGCTTCCACGCGCTGAGTCCAGCGCTCAAGCCAGTCAAGCGGCAGGCCATAAAAGCCGATGGCTGACAGCTGGGCCAGGATTTTGGCGTTTGAGTCGATGCGCAGCGCGAAGCCACCAACCAGGTTGGACTTGGCCGCCGCAAGTTCTTCGGCACTGGGGCCATCGCGCACGAATCGCTCGATTACCTCACGAACCACGCCGACTGCCTGATCGGCCTGATCCTTTCGCGTCTGCAAGCCCACCGTAAAGGGCCCGGGTTGCACCTGTGGCGAGAAATACGAGGAGACGCTGTACACGAGCCCGCGCTTTTCCCTGACCTCGCCATACAGGCGGGACACAAAACCGCCTCCACCCAGCACATAGTTACCGACCGTGAGCGCGATGAAGTCGGGGTCGCCGCGGGCAATCCCGCGAAGGCCCATCAGGATATGGCTTTGCGAGGCCGGGTGTTCGATGCGTCGTTCGAATTGCTGAGGCGGGGCACCCATCGCGGCGAGCGGCGGTGACGCGATGCCCGCGGGCAGTTCGCGCGTCAGCGCTTCGGCGATCGCGGCGGCGCGCTCACGCGGCACCGCACCGATCATTGAAATGACCGCCCGCCGCGCCGCATAGTGATCGGCATGGAACTGAACCAGATCGCCGCGAGCGATCGCTGAAATGGTGTCGGGATCGGCGTGGCGACCGTACGGATGGTCGGCGTAGAGCAGCGAATCGAAAGTGCGACGCACGATGGTTTCGGGCCGCACCGCCGATTCGCGCAGGCTGGCGATCACTCGCGCTTTCTCGCGATCGAGCACGGGCTGAGGAAAGCTTGGCTGCGAAAGCAGGCGCGCCAGCAGGGCCACCGCTTGCGACAGCTGAGGCTCGCTTGTCAGGCTGCGAAGCGATACCGATGCGCTGTCATCGCCCGCGCTACCGCCCCGAATCGCGCCGGCAAGCGCGAAACGTTCGGCGATCGCTGCTTCATCGAGCTCGGCCGAGCCCTTGGCGAGCAGCGCGTTGACCATCGAGGCGAGCCCCTGTCGATCTCGCGGCGACAGCCGGTCACCCGCATCGAAGTCAATCTGCAGATCGAGTATGGGGATGGCATCGGCGCGCACAAACAACACGCGCGTGCCGCTGGTGGTGGTCCAGGACTCAATGGGCAACACCGCCCAGGCGGGCAGCGCGGCGAGCAGGGCGACGAGCGCTGCCCACGCCCGCAGCTGTAATGAAGCGAGTCGCCCAGACTGTTTGCAATGGAAACGCATGATCAGTGCCGCCCGGAAAAGCCACGTTGCGCCGGACGCGCGCCCGAGAGCGGCTGCGGGTCAAGCGTCACCACGGTCAGCCCATCGTCGCCGAAATAGCGGGCTGCAACCGCCTTCACATCTTCGCTCGTGACCGCGCGCACGCGCTCAAGCAGACGATCCGCATCGGCATGCGACAGGCCGGACATCTCAAGGCCCGCGAGCTCCATCGCCTGCGACATCAGCGAGTCGCGCTGATAGACCCGCGAGGCCACATAGCCGATACGGATCCTTTCGAGTTCGCGCTCATCGACCCCATCAGCCGCCACGCGGGCAACCTGCTCGCGCAAGGCCTTCTGGACCTCCGCCACCGTGCGCCCGGCTGCGGGAACACCGCTCAGCGTGAAGAGGCCGGGCCCCCGACCGGTGAGGCCATAGCCCGCGCCGGCACTGTCGGCGATTCGCTGCTGGCGCACCAGTTCGCGCGTGAAGCGCCCGTTCTCGTCGCCCGCCAGCACTTCGGACAGCATCTCGAGCGCATAGGGCTCGATGCTGCCGTCGATTCGCTCGAGCCTGGGCACACGGAATCCCATCAGCAGGAAAGCGGTTTCGGCGGGCGCCTTGACCACCGCGGAGCGCATCCCCATTTGCTGCGGCTCATCCTGCGGCTTTCGCGCAGGCAGCGCGCGCGGTGCGATGGCACCGTAATGCCGTTCGGCGAGCGCAAACACGTCGGTGGCCGAGACATCGCCCACCACCACCAGTGTGGCGTTGCCCGGCGCGTACCAGGTGCGATACCACTCGTCCAGATCGGGCACGGTCATGGACTGCAGATCGCTCATCCAGCCGATGACCGGCTGCCGGGTGGGCGACGCGGTAAAGGCCACAGCCATCAATTGTTCGAAGACCCGGGCACGGGCTCGATCCTCGGTTCGCAACCGGCGCTCTTCAATGACCACCTCGCGCTCGGTGGCAAACGCTTCGGCCGACAGCACCAGGTTTGTCATTCGATCGGCCTCGAGCGCCATCACCTCAGCCAGCCGCTTCGACGGGATCTGCTGAAAGTAACCGGTGTAGTCACGCGTGGTGAAGGCGTTTTCACGGCCGCCCATCGCAGCAACGCGACGGGAAAACTCTCCCGACGGGACCGTGCGCGTTCCCTTGAACATCATGTGCTCGAGCGCATGGGCGACACCGGTTCGGCCATTGACTTCATCGATCGAACCGGCCCGATAGACGATCAGATGCACTACCGTCGGCGCGCGCCGGTCTTCCTTCACCAGGACTTTCAGCCCGTTGGCCAGGACGCGCTCCTGGGCGACGGCACCGGAAGCCTGGGCAAGACCCGGCGAAACGAGCGCGACTGCAACGAAAAGACCGAATACGGCCTGCCGCACTCGGGGAAAGTTCAGCGCTGATGAGTTCACGGGTGGGGGCGGGGCTAGAATGGAGTGTTGAGTGTAGCCATGTTCGGTTTCTTCCGTCGCAAAAAGTCCCCACCCCCGGCAAGCCCGGATGCGTCCGCGCATGCGGCGGTAGTGGTCGCGCCCCCCCCGGATGCTGCCGCAGCCGCGCCAGGTGCGGAGTCATCCCCGTCGCCTGCCGCCATGCAGGCTGTCGTCCCGGCCGTTCCTGTCGTTCGGGCCGTACGTGCCGGGCCAGCTGGGCTCGCAGCACCGGCTAAACCGCAGGCGCCTGAGCCGGTAGTCCCGCCTCCGGTGGCGGCCGAGGCTCCCGTTGCGCCCTCGCGTGCATCCTGGTTTTCCAGGCTGAGCGCCGGACTGGCCCGCACGCGCAACAACCTCACCGCACTGTTTGTAGGCGCGCCCGTTGATGAGGCGCTGTTTGAGGAACTCGAGACCGCGCTGATCACCAGCGACGCCGGTGTGTCGGCCACACAGTGGCTGCTCGATACGCTGCGGCGGTCGGTGCGGGAGCGCCGGATCACCGATGCGTCCGAGGTGCGCGCCTGCCTGCGAACGCTGATTGCCGACCTGATGCGGCCATTTGAACGGGGCATCGATATCGACCGTGCCCAACCCGTGGTCATGATGGTGGCGGGGGTCAATGGCGCGGGCAAGACCACCACCATCGGCAAGCTCGCGCGTCACCTGCAGCGGGAAGGCAAGTCGGTGCTGCTCGCGGCAGGCGACACCTTTCGCGCCGCAGCGCGTGAGCAGCTGGCCCAGTGGGGCGCGCGCAACTCGGTCGATGTGATCTCGCAACAGGGCGGCGACCCGGCAGCGGTCGCGTTCGACTCGGTGAGCGCAGCGCAGGCCCGCGGCGTGGACGTCGTGATGATTGACACCGCCGGGCGTCTGCCAACCCAGCTTCACCTCATGGATGAGCTTCGCAAGGTCAAGCGTGTAATCGGCAAGGCGATGGAAGGCGCGCCGCATGAGGTGCTGCTGGTACTCGATGGCAATACCGGGCAGAACATGCTGGCCCAGGTCGCCGCATTCGATGAAGCGCTTGCGCTCACCGGGCTCATCGTGACCAAGCTTGACGGCACAGCCAAGGGTGGCGCCCTGGTGGCGCTTGCCCACACCCGGCGGGAGCGGCCCATCCCGGTGGTCTTTATTGGCGTCGGCGAGGCGCCTGAAGACCTCGAGGGGTTCAGTGCCGATGAGTTCGCTGCGGCGCTGATTGGCTGAGCCGAACAGGCCGGTCGATCCGGGTCTGTGATCTCAATCACGGACCGGTAACAAGGCTTTACAACCTGGATCTGGCACTCGCCGGACGAGAGTGCTAATATTTTGATGACTGGCGAGTCAGGAACCGACCGGATCCGTCGCCGGCCACGCCTGAGGAATGCTCACCATGTCCTGGAATTCGACTGCACTTGTGCCGAGTGGCGCCGCCGGCGCGGCCGTCGCGCTGCCGCCAGTCGGGAACATCGACGCGTACATCTCGGCAGTCAACCGCCTGCCGATGCTCTCCGCCGAGCACGAATCCGAGCTCGCAAGGCGGTTTCGCGAAAACAACGATCTTGAAGCTGCCCGCGAGCTGGTGATGTCGCACCTGCGCCTGGTGGTGTCGGTTGCGCGCCAGTATCTGGGCTACGGTCTGCCGCATGCCGACCTGATCCAGGAAGGCAACATCGGGCTGATGAAAGCCGTCAAGCGCTTCGATCCTGAGCGCGGCGTGCGCCTGGTGTCGTTTGCGCTGCACTGGATCAAGGCCGAGATCCACGAATACATCCTGCGCAACTGGCGATTGGTTCGCGTGGCCACCACCAAGGCGCAGCGAAAGCTGTTTTTCAATCTGCGTTCGCACAAGGCGAGCAACCGCGCGCTCACCGGGTCTGAAATCGACGCGATCGCGCGCGAGCTGAATGTCCGCAATGTGGATGTGGTCGAAATGGAAACCCGGCTTGCGGGTCAGGACCTGGCGCTCGAAGGTCAAACCGACGACGGCGAGGAAGACTTCGCGCCGATCGCCTATCTGTCGGCGCCCGAGTCCGAGCCTACGCAGCGGCTGCAGGCTCGCGAATACGATCGCCTTCAGGGTGAAGGTCTGACCCAGGCGCTCGAATCGCTTGATGCGCGCAGTCGACGCATCATTGAAAGCCGCTGGCTGCGCGATGATTCCGAAGGGGGCGCCTTGACCCTGCATGAACTCGCCGACGAGTTCGGCGTATCGGCCGAGCGGATTCGTCAGATCGAGGTAAAAGCGCTTCAAAAAATGAAGACTGCACTCGCCGCGTTTGCCTGAAGGGCGGAGCGCGCCGGCCTCGCTCGCAGGCCGGCGTCCCGCACCGCTTGCGCGCCCGGCCTCTCCTCCTCCATCAACGCCCACCGGCCCGGATTCGCGCACGCCCGATGCAACGCGATTGATTGCCGCCCTACGGGGAAACCCTGGGCGGCATTTTCTTTTCCCGGCAAAAAGCGCAGACTCTCGAAGCTTGTTCCGGTTGTTGGCTTGACTTTGGCGCGCATCAAGTCTCTCGGGCTTTCCTTTGGCTAGCTTAGATGCAGCGTCAATCAGGCCCGCAACAGCGACAGACTTTTAACCCATAACAAGAGTCGGTTAACCGACCGGTGGCTCGATCCAGCGGCCCTAATGGAGGAGGTATTCACATCATGGACATGAACCGGAGGCAGTTCTTCCGGGTCAGCAGCGCGGGACTGATTGGTTCCAGTCTCGCAGCGCTCGGTTTCTCGCCTACCCAGGCGCTGGCCGAAACGCGTAACTTCAAGCTGGCTCGGACAACCGAGACTCGCAGCACCTGCCCGTATTGCTCGGTCAGCTGCGGGATGATCATGTACTCGCTCGGCGACAAGTCGAAAAACGTCAAATCGTCGATCGTTCATGTCGAGGGCGACCCCGATCATCCAGTCAATCGCGGAACCCTGTGCCCCAAGGGCGCGGGCGTGATGGACATGATCCAGTCATCCAACCGGCTCAAGCAGCCGCAGGTCCGCGAGCCCGGCGCGAGCGACTGGAAAACGATCTCCTGGGATGAGGCCCTGACCCGTATCGCCCGGCACATGAAGGCCGATCGCGATGCCAACCTCGTTCTGAAAAACGCTGCGGGCGTCACGGTCAACCGCTGGAACACCACCGGTTTCCTCGTGTCCTCGGCGATCAGCAACGAATCGGGATATCTCTCTGTCAAGATGGCGCGCGGCCTGGGAATGGTCGCAGTCGACACGCAAGCGCGCATCTGACACGCACCGACGGTGTCCAGTCTGGGCCCGACATTCGGTCGCGGAGCGATGACCAACTCGTGGACGGATATCAAGAACACAGATCTCGTCCTGATCATGGGCGGCAATGCCGCCGAAGCCCACCCGTGCGGATTCAAGTGGGTCACTGAGGCCCAGCAGCACAGGAAGGCCAAGCTGATCGTGGTTGACCCGCGCTTTACGCGCAGTGCGGCGGTGGCCGATTACTACGCGCCCATCCGCGTCGGCACTGACATCGCATTTCTCGCGGGCGTCATCAATTACCTGCTGAGCAACAACAAGATTCACCTCGACTATGTGAAGCTCAATACGGATGCAAGCTTCCTCGTCAAGGATGAATACGGCTTCAACAACGGCTTTTTCACCGGCTATAACGAAGGCTCGCGCAGCTACAACAAGGCGAGCTGGGGCTATCAGATGGGCCCCGATGGCTTTGTGAAAACCGACGACACGCTGCAGGATCCGCAATGCGTGTTCCAGCTCATGAAAAAGCACTTCTCGCGCTATACGCCCGAGCTCGTGAGCCGCATCACTGGAACGCCGCGCGATCAATTCATGAAAGTCGCGCAGATGATCGGCGACACGTCTGCAACCGACAAGGTGATGACGATCATGTATGCGCTTGGCTGGACGCAGCATACCGTCGGCTCGCAGAACATCCGCACGATGGCGATGATCCAGCTGCTGCTTGGTAACGTGGGTCGGCCGGGTGGCGGGGTCAATGCGTTGCGCGGTCATGCCAACGTTCAGGGTGTCACCGACATGTGCGCGCTGCCCGAAAACCTGTCGGGCTATATCAACGCGCCCACCGATGCGGACGACACACGCGAGAAATATCTTGCTGCGCGCACTGGCAGGGCCCTGAGGCCCAACCAGATGGCGTTCACCCAGAACCTGCCTAAGTGGCACACCAGCCTGATGAAGGCGTATTACGGCAACGCCGCCACCAAGGATAATGATTTCGCCTACGACTGGGTGCCCAAGCGTGACGGTGCCTACGACGTGCTCGCAATGTTCGAGCTCATGCATCAGGGCAAGATGAACGGTTTCCTATGCCAGGGTTTCAATCCCCTCGCGGCGGTTCCGAACAAAAAGAAATTATCGGCCGGTCTGGCCAAGCTCAAATACCTGGTGGTGTTTGACCCGCTCGAAACCGAGACCAGCGAGTTCTGGAAAAACTTTGGGCCGCTGAACGACGTTGACCCCACGAAGATCCGCACCGAGGTATTCCGGCTGCCCACCAGCTGCTTTGCCGAGGAAACCGGAACCTTCACCAACTCCAGCCGCGTCATCAACTGGAAGGAAAAGGCGGTCGATCCGCCGGGGCAGGCCAAGGCCGACTCCGAGATCATTTCGCGGCTGTTCATGAGGATTCGCGAGCTCTACGCGAAAGACGGCGGCAAGCTTCCCGAACCGGTTGCGGCACTCGCCTGGAATTACTCGAACCCGCTTTCACCAGCGCCTGACGAGGTGTTGCGCGAGATCAGCGGCCGGGCACTGGTGAACCTGCTTGCGCCGCCGGATCCCAAAAATCCCGATGCCCCCCGTGCGGTTCAGGTTGCGGCAGGTACGCAGCTCGCTGGCTTTGCGCTGCTGCGCGATGACGGCACCACCGCCTGCGGCAACTGGATCTATTGCGGTTCGTTCGGGCCCACTGGCAATCTCACCCAACGGCGTGACACCAGCGATCCAACCGGCCTGGGCGTATTCCCTGGTTGGGGGTTTTCCTGGCCAGCCAATCGGCGTCTGCTCTACAACCGGGCAAGCGCCGACGCGCAGGGCAAGCCCTGGGATCCGTCGCGAAAATATCTGGCCTGGAATGGCACCTGGGCGGGTGGGGCCGACATACCCGATATCCGTCCCGATGCCGCGCCTGACCAGAACGTCGGGCCGTTCATCATGAATCCCGAGGGCGTGGCAAGGCTCTATGCCGTCGCAATGAACGAGGGCCCATTCCCCGAGCACTATGAGCCCTTCGAAACGCCGGTGGGCGTCAATCTGATGTGCCCGACCAACCCGAAAGCCGTCAGCAATCCGGCTGCCCGGGTCTACAAGGGCGACATGGAGGCGTTTGGCAAGAAAGAGGAGTTCCCCTACGCAGCCACCACCTACCGGCTTACCGAGCACCTTCACTTCTGGACCAAGCACGCGCGCAGTAATGCCATCACGCAGCCCGCGCCCTTTGTCGAAATCGGCGAAGAGCTGGCACGCGAGAAGGGCATCAAGCAGGGCGACCGGGTCAAGGTGAAATCGAACCGAGGCGAGGTGGTCGCAGCCTGCGTGGTCACCAAGCGGATGAAAGCGCTGGAGGTCAACGGCAAGAAGGTCCATCACGTCGGCATCCCCATTCACTGGGGCTTCAAGGGTGTTACGCAAAACGGCTATCTGGCCAATGCGCTCACACCTTTCGTCGGCGACGCCAACTCCCAGACGCCGGAATACAAGGCGTTCCTGGTCAACATCGAGAAGGCATGAGGAGCTAAGCCATGGCCAGTCTTCAATCTCTGGATGTCGTGGCCCGTTCGGCCACGACCCTGCCGACGCCTCAGGTGCGGCAGGCGATCCCGCAAGTTGCCAAGCTCATCGACGAGTCCAAGTGCATCGGCTGCAAGGCCTGCCAGGTCGCGTGCATGAACTGGAACGATCTGCGCGATGACGTGGGCGACACCGTGGGGGTCTATGACAACCCGGTTGACCTCACCCCCAGCTCCTGGACCGTCATGAAGTTCTATGAGGTCGAGCCCAAGGCAGGGTCACTCGAGTGGCTGATCCGCAAGGACGGCTGCATGCACTGCGACGACCCGGGCTGCCTCAAGGCATGCCCCTCGCCGGGCGCCATCGTCAAATATGCCAACGGCATTGTCGACTTCATCTCGGAAAACTGCGTCGGTTGCGGTTATTGCGTCAAGGGCTGCCCGTTTGATGTGCCGCGCATCAGCCAGAAGGACAACAAGGCTTACAAGTGCACGCTCTGCTCCGATCGCGTCAGCGTCGGCCTTGAGCCTGCCTGTGTAAAAACCTGTCCGACCGGCGCGATCTCGTTTGGCACCAAGGACGACATGGTGGCCTATGGCGTCAAGCGCACAGGCGAACTCAAGGAGCGTGGCTTTGAGAACGCGGGGCTTTACAACCCCGAGGGCGTTGGCGGCACACACGTGATGTACGTGCTCAAGCATGCCGACAAGCCGCATCTGGAAGAGCTGCCCGCCAATCCGCGCATCGATCCGCTGGTGTCGTTGTGGAAGGGTCTTGCCAAGCCACTCGCGGTCGCAGGCATGATAGGCGCCATGGTGGCCGGTTTCTTCCACTACATGAAGGTCGGTCCGGTTGAGGACAAAGCCGAGAAGGAGGAAGCGTGATGAGCAGACTCTTGCAACGCTACAAGGACGGCGACCGCATGAACCACTGGTTCATCGCGCTCACCTTCGTGCTGGCAGCACTCTCCGGGCTCGCGTTTTTTCATCCGTCAATGTTCTTCTTCTCCAACCTCTTCGGAGGCGGAAGCTGGACGCGCATTCTCCATCCGGTGCTGGGTCTGCTGATGGTGATCGGCTTTGCCTGGTTGTTCATCCGCCTCTGGAAGGACAACCTGATCACCGCAGCCGATCGTGAGTGGGCCAAGCACATGGGCCGAATGCTGAGCGGTGATAAAGCCGGACTGCCGCCGGTGGGCAAGTACAACTATGCGCAGAAGCTCACCTTCTGGGTTATGGCGCTGTGCCTGCTTGTGCTGCTGGTCACCGGCGTGATGTTCTGGCGGCCATGGTTCGCACCGTATTTTTCAGTTGAGGCGATGCGGGTCGCGGTTCTGCTGCATTCGGTCGCTGCAGTGGTGCTCATCCTGAGCACCATCATGCATGTGTACGCAGCAATCTGGGTCAAGGGCACCATCCGCGCTATGACGCGCGGCACGGTCACCGAAAGCTGGGCCAAGACCAACCATCCGCTGTGGCACCAGGAGGTTACCAAGGGCCGATAGGCGCTTGGACGGGCCATGTTCTGATGGGAGTCTCTGCCACCGTTCGGGTCATGTCGCCCGAGGAAATCGCCGCCAAATCAGGCGGGCAAACGCCGTATCTGCTGTGGCCCGAGCGCAGCACGCATTTCGCCGAACGCGCAATGCGGCTGCGCCAACTGGCGGCCAATCATCCGATGCGGGATTTCCTGCTGTTTGTGGCCGAACTTGCCCAGGTGCAGCAGACGCAGCTCGCTGCCTACCCGGCGATTGCCCTGCCTGATCCCGACGCGCTGGATCGCGCCGCCAACGGGCTTGCGCCACCGCTCGCAGCCATTGACTGGCCGCGCGACCCAGCCTGGCGAAGCGAGCTGCGCGAACTGCTTACGCGGCTGCCCCAGTCCCTCCCCCAGGCGGCACGCGACACCATCGCGCGTGTTGCCCAGGCCGACGATGCCTGGCTTGAGGCCCAGGCTGACTGCCTGCTGGCGGGCGTTACTCGCGGGCTTGATCTGGCCGCAGCGCCCCTTGTTGCGGCCGGGCTTCAGATTTATTTCACGCATCTGCTGCTTGCCGTGCAGGAAAGTGCCATCGGCAGAGGTCAGCCGTTTGGCCGCATTGAGGACGAAACCGTGTGCCCCGCCTGCGCCAGCAAGCCGGTGGCAAGCGTCACGCGCAATGCGGGTGATCTGCTCGGCCAACGCTATCTGGGTTGCTCGCTCTGCGGTCTGCAGTGGCATATGGTGCGCATCAAGTGCACGCACTGTCTGTCCACCCAATCGGTCGCTTATCAATCGCTGCAGCGCGCGGCCGACGAGCACGAATCCGAGGCGGCTGCGTCGGCGGTTGCACAGGCCGAGGTCTGCGACGGCTGCGGGCACTACCTGAAGATATTCCACTCCGACCGCGACCCGCATGTCGACGCGGTCGCCGATGATCTGGCAACGCTCACACTCGATTTGCTGGTGTCCGAGTCGGGTAGCCGCCGACACGGTGTGAACCTGATGCTGCTCTTTGGCGAGCCAGAAGGCGACTCGGCAGCGCAGGCCGAGCCGGATCCGCCAGACCCCGATCCTCGGTAATGCACAGGCCCACGCAATCCGTCGTCGACGGTTCGAAGGCCAGCCCGAAAGACCTGCCCTCGATTGACCGTCTGCTGCGTTCTTCCACCGGTGCAGCGCTGGTCGCCGAGCATGGCCACACGCTGGTGGCGGGCGAAGCACGCGATCTCCTGCAGACACTTCGAGGGCGAGCGCGAGACGGCACTTTGCTCGCCACCGATCTGCTAAGCGAGCCACTCGGCGCAGCACTTCAGGCACGCATTCAAGCGCGCCTCGCGCCCAAGCTGCGGCAGGTCATCAATCTCACCGGAACGGTGATTCACACCAACCTCGGCCGCGCACTGCTCGCGCCAGAGGCGCTGGCCCATCTCGCGGCGGTGATGGCTGGCCCCAACAACCTGGAGTATGACCTTGACTCGGGCGGGCGCGGCGACCGGGATTCGATCGTCGAGGAGCTGCTCTGCACGCTCACCGGGGCCGAGGCGGCGACCGTGGTCAACAACAACGCCGCCGCGGTCGTGCTCACCATCGCGGCGCTTGCGCGCGGTCGCGAGGTGATCGTGTCGCGCGGCGAGCTCGTGGAAATCGGCGGCGCGTTTCGAATGCCCGATGTGATGAAAAGCGCGGGTGCCAGGATGGTTGAAGTCGGCACCACCAATCGTACCCACGGCCGTGATTACGCTGCCGCCATCGGGCCCAAGACCGCGCTCCTGATGAAGGTGCACACCAGCAATTACGCCATCCAGGGTTTCACAACCAGTGTCGACGAAAGCGAGCTCGCCGCGATCGCGCGTGCGCATGGCGTTCCGCTCGCCACCGACCTGGGCAGCGGATCACTGGTTGATCTGGCGCGCTGGGGGCTGCCTCGCGAGCCGCTGCCACAGGAGAAGCTGGCGGCCGGCTGCGACGTGGTCACCTTCAGTGGCGACAAGCTGTTGGGCGGTCCTCAGGCAGGCCTCATCGTGGGCTCGCGCGCAACGATTGACCGTATTCGTCGACATCCCATGAAGCGCGCATTCCGGATGAGCAAGCTGCCGCTTGCAGCGCTTGAAGCGACGCTGCGGCTTTATCTGCGGCCAGAGCGTCTCGAGCGCGACCTGCCAACCCTCAGACACCTCACCCGCCCACTTGAGGAGATTCGGGCTGCAGCCCAGCGCCTCCTCCCAGCAATAGCCCAGGCACTCGCACCGCGTTATCGCGTGCAGTGCTGCGAGCTGAAGGGCCAGATCGGCTCGGGCTCGCTTCCGGTGGAGAGTCTTGCTTCGGCGGGGCTCGCCATTGGGCCCGTTCAGGCGCGCGGGGCAGGCCGTGCGCTGGAGACGCTGGAGTCGGCGCTGCGTGCGCTTGAGCAACCGGTGATCGGGCGAATCTCCGAGCAGCGGCTGCTGCTCGATTTGCGCTGCCTCGACGATGAGGCGCAACTGCTCTCGCAACTTCCCGCGTTGTCGCGGCAGTTGTCGTGATTGTCGGTACCGCGGGTCATATCGACCACGGCAAGACCACGCTGGTGCGTGCGCTCACCGGCATCGATACCGACCGATTGCCCGAGGAAAAGCGCCGCGGCATCAGCATCGAGCTTGGCTATGCGTTCTTTGAGTCTGCTCAAGGCTTGCGAATTGGCTTGATCGATGTGCCAGGCCATGAGCGGCTGGTGCACACCATGTTAAGCGGCGCCACCGGCATTGATCATGCGCTGATGCTGGTGGCCGCCGACGACGGTGTGATGCCGCAAACGCGCGAACACTTTGCGATTCTCGATCTGCTTGCCGTGTCAACAGCGAGCTTCGTGATCACCAAGTGCGATCGCGCGGATCGCTCGCAAATCGACACGGTGCGTACGCAAACCGAGCAGCTTGCATCCGGCTCCCGATTCGCTCGCGCGCCGATCTTTGAAGTCAGTGCGGCAACCGGCGATGGCCTCGCAGCACTGCAAGGCCATTTGAGCGAGCTCGCGTCCCAATCCGCCCCGAGCGATCGCGCATCCGACGGCTTTCGAATCGCCATTGACCGCGTCTTCGTGATCGACGGTTCCGGCACGGTGATCACCGGAACGGTTCATGGCGGCCGCGTGGCCATCGGCGACGAACTGGTGCGCGCGCCAACCGCCGGCACCGAGCTGCGTGCGCGGGTTCGCAGCATTCACGCACAGAATCAAGCCGCTGACACGGCGCGCGCTGGAGAGCGGTGCGCGCTTGCACTCGCCGGGGTCAGTCGCGATCAGCTTCGGCGCGGACAATGGCTGGTGTCACCGGGCATCGCGCTGTCGACCCAACGCATTGACGCCGCGATCACGCTCTGGAAAGACGAGCCCCGGGCACTTCGCGCCGGAACACAGGTGCATGTGCATCTTGGTGCCACGTCGGTCACTGGATCGGTCGCGCTGCTCGACGCAGGAGACAGCCTCGCACCGGGCGCGCACGCGCGGGTGCAGCTGGTGCTGCACGAGCCGGTCGCGGCCTGGCGTGGCGACCGCGTGGTGCTGCGCGACGCCTCGGCGAGCCGCACGCTCGCAGGCGGCAGTGTGCTGGATCCGTTTGCGCCCGCCCGCTATCGACGCACCCCGCAACGGCTTGCCGAACTGACCGCGATCGACATCGCCGATCGCGCGGCCAGGCAGTCGGCGCTGATCGCAGCCGCTCCGCATGGAATCAATCTGACGCAGCTGTATCGCGCGGAAGGCGTGCTGTCTCAGCCCGAAGCGCATCCCGCGCACCACAGCGAGGACGCCGGCACATTCGATGCAGGCGCAGACATCATTGAGCGCGATGGCGATACCACCCTGGCCCTCAGCGCGACGCATGCGACGCTTTATGCCGAGCAGCTGATGATTGCGCTTGGGCGCTTTCACGAACAGCATCCCGATGAGCTTGGCCCCGACATCGCACGGCTCCGGCGGCTGACCGCACCGCGGCTCCCGGATGCCCTGTGGCAGGCGCTCGTCAGGCGCATGCTGAAAAGCGGTGCGCTCGCCCGTCGCACAAGCTTCATCCATCTGCCCGAGCATGGTGTGCGCCTTTCAACCGTTGATGAGCGGATCGCGCAACTGATCGCGCCACTGCTGGCTGCGGCAGGCTTTGAGGGCGCCTGGGCCCGTGACCTTGCGCGCGATACAGGGCAGAGCGAGCCACTGCTGCGGGTTGCGCTGTCTAGGCTTGCGCAGCGCGGGGATGTGCATCAGATCGTTCGCGATCTCGTCTACGATACGCCCACCGTGCACCGGCTCGCGGCGATCGCGCGCAGCCTGGCCGCAGAGCGCGGTGCCATCACCGCAGCGGCCTTTCGCGACGGTACGGGTCTTGGGAGAAAGCGGGCCATTCAGATTCTCGAATTTTTTGATCGGGCCGGATTGTTGAGGCGGGTCGCAGACGAGCACCGTCTACGATCCGACAGTCGTCTGTTTACCGAATGATCGGAGTACAACGCAGCAGTCATCACGCATCACGGAGGGGAAACGATCCTGGTGGATCGGCCGGGCTTCAAACCCGGTGGGCGACGCCACGCGTTGCCGGGTGGGTTCGACTCCCATTCCCCTCCGCCACCTCCTGCGAAGACTGCGGGCTCAGACCATGACGACACCGCGCTTTGGCGAACTAAGCTTCCCAGCTGATCTGTACTACCTGATCGAGCATCAGGTGTGGGCCCGGTTCGATCCTGATGGCCTTGCAACCGTCGGCATCACCTCGCTCGGTATTGCGTTAGCCGGTGAGATCTACATGTGTCGCGCAAAGACCCTTGGCATGACCGTCGAACAGGGCAAGTCGATTGCCGTGGTGGAGCTTGCCAAGTCGATCGTCTCGGTCAAAACACCGCTGACCGGCACGGTCATGCACACCAATCCGCGTCTGCCTGACACGCCGGAGATCGTGCACGCCGATCCGTATGGCGAGGGCTGGATCGCACGGCTTGCGCCCAGTCGTCCGGATGCCGAACGGGCACTGCTGCTTCACGGCGATGCGGTCCCCGCTGCGATGGCCGAGCATGCGCGCCTGTACCGGATCGACTGACCATGCCCGGCACCCCGCGCTCAAGCCCGGTCACCCCGCCCGATCAGATGCGATCCGATCCGCCCCCAGGCACGGCTTCGTCCGGCTTTATCGCGCACCAGGCCGCGGGCATTGCGATCCTGCTCTGGTCGGCGGACCCCGCTGTTCCGGGGCGCCTGGCCACGCCGTTTTTTCATGCCGCGGCCGCAGCGGCGATGGATATTCCGGTCGAAATCTATTTCAGCGCCGCCAGCGTTCAGCTGCTCGCCCCGGATGTCGCAGCCAGGCTGACGCCCAACCCCGACCATCCGAAGACCGTGCTCGACTCGATCCGCGAGGCGGTTTCACTCGGGGCGCAATTATTTGCCTGCAGCGACGCACTGGTCGCCCATCGGCTCGACCAGATAACCCTGATCCCCGAGTGCAGCCGACGCGGCGGGGCAGTGCAATTCATGGTGCGAGCCGCCGACCTGCGCTGGCGCGCACTGGTATTCTGAGTGCCGCATCCTGACTGCATCCCGCTCGAATCCCCTGTTCATGCCACCGTCTGATCGCTCCGATTTCGTTGCTGTGCTCACCAGCCGCCATTCGCTTGGCATCAAGCATCTGGCCGAGCCAGGCCCGGATGACGATGCGCTGTCGCAGATGGCCGCCGCGGCGCTCAAAGCACCCGATCATGCCGAGCTGGTGCCGTTCCGATTCAGCGTCATCCGAGGCAGCGCACGTGATCGACTCGCACAGCTGTTCGACCAGGCCGCGCGCGAGGCAGGCAAGAACGAAGCCGGCGCGCTGCTCGATGCCGAGCGGGCGCGGCGCGCACCGGTCACAGTGGCGCTGATGGCGCGAATCGATCTGGGCCATCCGCTGGTGCCCGCGCACGAACAATGGATCGCGGTAGGCGGAGCGCTTACCAATTTCCTCAATGCAGCGCACGCAATGGGCTACGCCGGCAAGATGCTGTCCGGCGCCAAAGTCCGTGATCCGTTGCTGGCCCGCGCGTTTTGCGCACCGGGCGAAGCGCTGGTCGGCTGGATTGCACTCGGCACTGCAACGCGTCCACCATCAACCCGCGCCCCGAAAGCACTGGCCCGCGATATCTGGTCCGACTGGTTGGGCGCGTGATCCCCGCGCCATTCCAAAACAGCGCGGCCCTGCTGGCGCTGTTCTTCAATGCCACGATCTGGGGTCTGTCATGGTGGCCGCTTCGCTACCTGGCCGAGCGTGGTCTGCACGGTCTGTGGGCCACGGCGATCGTGTTTCTGATCGGCAGCCTCGGCCTTGCGCTGATCTGGCGATCTGCGGTCACACGGCTCCTGCAGGATCGGTCGATGTGGGTGCTCGCTCTTGCCGCTGGACTCACAAACGCTTGCTTCAACTGGGGGCTTACCGCGGGCGAGGTGCTGCGTGTGGTGCTGCTGTTTTACCTGATGCCGGTCTGGACCATGCTGCTCGCGCGCTGGTTGCTGGGCGAACCCATCACCGCCGGCGCCAGCCTGCGCGCACTGCTTGCCATCGCGGGCGCAGCAACGGTTCTTTGGGAGCCGGGTGCCGGGGTTCCCTGGCCCACATCGCTGGGCGACTGGCTTGGCGTGATCGGCGGCGCGTCCTTCGCCTGGCTCAACGTGCAACTGCGAGGTCTGGGCGAGACACCTGCCAGCGCCAGGGCGCTTTCGATGAGTGTGGGGTCGGCAGTGGTTCCGGCAGTCGTGGGCGGCGTGTTGGCGCTGGTGGGGATGATCAGCCTGCCGCCCCTCAGCTCGCCCGCGTGGCTGCCCGGCTCGGCGGTGCTCGCGGTCATACTGCTGGTCGCCAACGCGGCGCTGCAGTACGGCGCGCCGCGCCTTCCCACCCGGGTCACCGCCATCGTGATGCTGACCGAGGTGCCTGTCGCCGCCCTGTCAAGCGTCCTGATCGGTGGCGAGACGCTCCGCCCGCAGGTGCTGGTGGGGGGCGCACTGATTGTGATATCCAGCCTCGCTGCGGCGCTATCGATGCGCAGCCGCGGAACTTCAGATTAAACCGCTGGCGCCGGGAAGTGGTCACGCGGGGACGCCCGCCTCAATGCGGGTGTTGTGCGGAGCCTCAGCGCTCGTCGAGCAGGCGTCGCAGATCGGCCTCGATCGTGTCGGCAGGGCTGCCATGACGGATCATCAGCCGCACGCGTGAACGCCGGTCAAATACATAGCTTCCCGCGCTGTGATCGACGGTATAGCTGCCAGGCGTTTTGCCTGGCACCTTCTGGGTGACGATCCGAAAGGCGCGCGCGGTTCGCGCAGTGGCCTCGGCATCGCCCCACAAGCCGACGAAATCGGGATGAAACGCGGGCACATAGTGCGACAGCAGCTCCTGCGTATCGCGCTCGGGATCCACGGTAATGAACGCAACCCGCACCTGTTGCGACAGGGGCCCCAGCCGTCGCATGACCTCGGCCATTTCCGCCATGGTGGTGGGACAGACGTCAGGGCATTGCGTAAATCCGAAAAACACCACCAGCAGCTTGCCCGAAAAATCTTCGAGCCGGGTTTTACGACCCAGATGATCCGTGAGTTCGAAGCCTTTTGCGAAGTCGGCGCCGGTGATGTCTATTGCTCGAAAGCCCTGCTTGCCCCGATCACATCCGTAAAGAAGCGGCGGCAACCCAGGCGCGAGGCTGCGGGCAAAGGCCCATCGCGCGCCGATCAGGCCCGACCCCAGCAGCCAGTTGCGACGCGGGCGCGAGGCCGGGGCATGGCGCAATGGAGCCATGGCAGGCAACCCCCGCTTCAACGCAGATAGTGATCGATCAGCAGCGCACCAAACAGCGCCGACAGATAGAAGATCGAATAACTGAAGGTTCTGCGCGCGAGCGCATCGGAGTAATTGCGCCAGAGACGCCAGGCATACCAGAGGAAAACCCCGCCGAGCGCAAGCGCACTCGCCAGATAGAAGAGGCCACTCATGTGGATCATGAACGGCATCACCGACACCGCGACCAGCAACACGGTGTACAGCAGCACATTGAGTCGCGTGAACTCGGGGCCATGCGTTACCGGCAGCATGGGCAGCCCTGATCGGCGATAGTCTTCAATACGGTAGAGCGCAAGCGCCCAGAAGTGCGGCGGGGTCCAGACGAAGATGATCAGGAACAGCACCAGCGCGGGCGCCGTGACTTCGTTGGCAATGGCCGCCCAGCCGAGCACCGGCGGCATGGCGCCCGAGGCCCCGCCGATCACGATGTTTTGCGGTGTGGCAGGCTTGAGCAACACGGTGTAGATGACCGCATAGCCAATGAACGTGGCCATGGTGAGCCACATGGTAAGCGGGTTGACCACCCAGTAGAGCAGCACCGCGCCCAGCCCGCCGATGATGCCTGCGAACACAATCGTGCCTGTGACGCCGACCTCGCCGCGCGGCAGTGGCCGCGCACGGGTTCTCGCCATCCGGGCGTCGATGCTGCGTTCGATCAGGCAGTTGAAGGCAAAGCCTGCGCCCGCCAGCAGCGAGATGCCCGCAAGCCCTGCCACCAGCACGCTCCAGGGGAGCGGTCCGTCGGTGGCAAGCAACATGCCGATGAGGGCGCAGAACGCCGCCAGCAGCACCACCCTTGGCTTGGTGAGGGCGACATACTGGAGGGCGACGTGTCGCCAGCTGGCCGGGGCGTTACGGGTAAGTTGCATCGGCGAGGTTGGTAGGTGCGAAGGTCGATGCGTGCTTGGGGTGAATCGCCTGAGTCGGTCTAGTGCGAACGACAGGCGTGTGAAACCCGGTAGTTTAGCATCACGACCAGGGCCAGCAGCACGGCGGCCCCCCCGGTGTGCGCCACCGCAATCGAAATTGGCAGGCTGAACCAGACATTGGACAGGCCGAGTGCGAACTGAATCGCCAGCATCATGAGGAGCGCCAGCCCGAAGCCGCGTGCACCGGCCACCCGTCGCAGCCGCATTGCTACCCAGCCCACCCATGCCACCACGCAGATCGCGCCGATCCGGTGCATCAGATGAATGGCGGTGAGTGCCTGAGCAGGGAGAAATTCGCCGTCATGGGTGCGGCCAAGCTCCCGGAATACATGGAAGGCGTCCTTAAAGTTCATGTCGGGCCACCAGCGGCCCTGGCAGCGCGGCAGATCGGTGCAGGCAAGCGCTGCGTAGTTGGTGCTGGTCCAGCCGCCCATCACAATTTGCAGCGCCACCAGTACAAGCGCCGCAACCGCCACGCCGCGCAGCCGGGCAAGCGCGGCTTCATCGACGCCAGACCAGTACGGCTGCTGACGTTGCCAGAGCCAGACGAGTAGCGCGAAGGTGAGCATGCCGCCCGCCAGATGCAGGGTGACCACGGCGGGCTTGAGCAGAAGCGTGACCGTCCACATGCCGAAGATGCCCTGCATGATGACCACGCCCACCAGCGCAATCGGCAGCGCAGGCGACTGGCCGAGCTGCCTTCGCGCTCGCCAGGCGATCACGGCGATGGCGATGATCAGCAGGCCGAGCCCCGATGCAACATAGCGATGCACCATCTCGCGCCAGGCCTTGCCCATCGATACCGGTCCGTGCTCACCGCCCTGCTGCGCAACCGCCTGCGCGATATCGGCCTTCGCCTGGGCCGGTGTGAGCTTTCCATAACAGCCCGGCCAGTCGGGGCATCCCAGGCCCGCATCGGTCAGTCGGACCCAGGCGCCCAGCATGATGAGCGCCAGCGTCAGCAGCGTGGTGAAACCGATGAGGCGACGGTAAGAGACGGCCTGGCCAGAGCGGCCGCTGAAGGTGGCGGAGACAGTCATGCGATCAACCGATGCGCGATGCGCGAAGGAGTTTGCGAAGGTCTTTCTTCATCTGGCTGGGATCGGGCTGCGCGGGATAGCGCATCATGAGGTTGCCCAGTGGATCGATGATGAACGTGTGGTCAGCCGCTCGAGCGCCCGCAGCGGGCTCAAACTGCGCCGCATGCTCAGGTGCGATTCGGCGCACGATCAGTCCCTCATGCTGGGCCAGCAGCGCGGGGTCGGGATCGCCCGACTCGGTTAGCAGCCACAGCCGTTCGACGCGCTCACGTTCACGACCCGTGGTCAGTCGGACCTGCCGGATGTTGTAGAGCGAGGTGGTGCAGGTGGCGTCACAGGCAGGTGAGCCCAGCACCACCAGCACCCACTTGCCCCGCAGGCTCGACAGCGTCTCGCGAGATCCATCAGGCCGGCTGATCGGAAGGTCGGCGACGGGGCGTTGCGGCTCGACCAGATCAGCGTAATTCACCCGGCCTTCCGGACGGATGACGTAGTAGGTGAAGTACGAGGCGATGACCGGCGACGCGCAGACGAGCAGCACCAGAAGCAGCTTAAGCCGGCCGCGCGAGGCCGGCAGCATGGAGGATAAGGGCGAGGATGTCATGTTGATTGTTGGGCTCGGCGAGCACGCCAGACAAGAAGCAACCATAGGGCTGCAACCAGCGCAGCCATCAAATACCACTGAAATGCGTAAGCGCGATGTTTGTCCACGCCCGCTCCGGGGCTAGGCCAGTCTCGCACGAGACCCGTAGCGGCCGCCGCCTGGGGTGGCTGAGGCAACTCTGCAAGCTGACGCAACACCACCGGCGCAAGCGCAAGACCCGACCAACGGGCCACTGCCTCAATGCTCGCGTTCTGCCACAACCGGTCATCAGGCCCGGGCGGCAAGGCCTTTGACAGCTCGAGCACCTGGTCAAGGTCGCGCTGCGCGAGGGCCTCGATTTCCACCGCCCCGGACACTGTGGGCAACTGGGGCAGCCGGCTCCTTTGTGCCGGATCCTGGGGGAGCCAACCGCGCAGGACCAGAATCGGCTGATCGACCCCCTCCACCGCAAAAGGCGTCATCAGGTGAAATCCCGCCTGGCCGCGATAACTGCGGTTGTCAACGAATACCGAATGGCGTTCGATATAGGAGCCCCGCGCAACCACGCGCCGGCCGAGGAGCGCCTGAGGGTTCGCGAGCGACTCGCGCGTCAAACGCACAGGAGGCTGGGCTGCGGCGCGGTCACGTTCAAGCTGCAACAGGCGCTTCTCTTCTGCCCGCCGTGTCTGCCAGTTTCCGAGCGACACCGTGAGCACGATCAGCGCAATCGCCGCCAGCGTTGGAACCAGCCGAATTCCCTTCAGCGTCACGGAGGTCACTCCGACCGGCCTACAATACGCAGCTTTTGCTGCTGCCGGAGCGCCGTCTTGAAGATCGTCATCGTGATCGCCTTTGTGCTGATCATCGCCAGCCTTGCTTCGGCCATGGTATTCCTGATCCGTGACCGCGGACGAACACACAACACCGTCAGGGCGCTCGCCCTACGCGTGGGCTTCTCAGTGGCGTTGTTCATATTCATTCTGATTGCGCACCAGCTCGGTTGGATACAAAGCACCGGTGTGCCGGTCGGACCGGGACGCTGACCCCGCAGGGACCACGCTCGCATCCACCAAAGCATCAGGGGCGCCGAATAGCGCCCCTGAACACACGAGCAACCCGCACGCGGGCCGCTGCAGCGATTACAGCCAGTACACCACCACGTAGAGACCGAGCCAGACGACGTCGACGAAGTGCCAATACCAGGCGGCCGCTTCGAACGCAAAATGATTCTCGGAGGTGAAGTGCCCTTTGAGGATCCGAAACAGCACCACCGCCAGCATGATTGCACCGACAGTGACGTGGAAGCCGTGGAAGCCCGTGAGCATGAAGAAGGTGGAACCGAATACGCCCGAGGTCAGCTTCAGGTTCAGGTCCCGGTAGGCGTGGATGTACTCATAGGCCTGACAGCCCAGAAACACCGCGCCCAGAAGAATGGTGACAAACAGCCAAAACACCAGCGGCCCGCGACGGCTTTCTTTCAGCGCATGGTGCGCGATGGTAAGCGTGACACCCGAGGCAAGCAGCAGCGCGGTGTTGATGGTGGGAATGGGCCAGGGACCGATGGTCTGGAAGGTTTCAACGACCCCCGCCGGCCCAAGATTCGGCCACACCGATTTGAAATCGGGCCACAACACGGATTTGTGATCGAAGTCGCCCAGCCACGGCATCGAGATGGTCCGCGCGTAGTACAGCGCGCCGAAAAAGGCCGCAAAAAACATGACCTCCGAAAAGATGAACCAGCCCATGGACCAGCGAAAAGCGGTATCGACCCGCTGGTTGTAGAGACCCGATTCGGATTCTTTCGCCACCGTGCTAAACCAGCCGACCATCATGTAAATCAGAATCGCGAGAAACGCCGTGAACATCCAGGGCCCGTAGGCCGCGCCATTGACCCAGCCCGACATTCCGAAACCAAAGCAGAGCAGTGCGATCGATCCCACCATCGGCCAGCGCGAGGGGGGTGGCACGTAGTAGTAAGGCGCTTGAGAGTGGGCTCCGGCGGCCATTGTTTTCTCCCTGGAAAATTCTCGAATAATCAGGACACGATGAAGCGCACCAGCGCGATCAGCCCAACAACAAAGGCTGCCGCCAGAGCGACCCCCATCAGAATGACAACAACTGGATTCAGCGTGCCAAGGTCGCTTTCGTGTGCCTTGCGACCGCGAACTCCAAAGAACGACCAAAGCACCGCGCGGGCGGTCTCCAGCAAACCCGCACGACGAGCGGGCAACGGCGCATCATGCGACGCCGTCGGCGCAGCAGGTGCGGGCGAATGGAGCGAGTCAGCCACCCGATTTCGGCGCCAAGCCGCCGACCTCGAAAAAGGTGTAGGACAAGGTGATGGTGTTCACCTCGCGCGGGAGCTTGGGATCGACCACAAACACCACCGGAAACTTGCGGGTTTCGTTCGGGTCAAGCGCCTGCTGCTTGAAACAGAAACACTCAAGCTTTCGGAAGTAGGGCGATGACTGCTGCGGCGCATAGCTGGGGATTGCCTGGCCGGCGGTCGGCACCTCACGGGTGTTCACCAGGTCGTAGACAACCGTGATCAACTCGCCGGGATGCACCTCGAGCGCGTTCACCTCGGGCTTGAACAGCATGGTGCCCCGCATGTTCGCATCGAACTCGACGGTGATCTTGCGGCTGCGGTCAACCTGGGTATTGCGCGCGAACTCTTCTGCGCCCTTGTCCCGCTTGGTGATGTCGTTAAGCCCGGTCACCTCGCAAATTGCCTGATAGATGGGCACCAGCGCATAACCAAACCCGAACATCAGACCCGCCATGACGACGAGCTTGCCCAGCATCTGTAGATTGAGGCCGCGCGCGGCGCGGGGCGCGGCCTGAACAGCGGAAGCGGACGGATCGGCAGGAGACATGACCGCTTCTTTCAGCCGCCAAACAACCAGTACTTCGCGATCACGCCGGCAAAAAACACCAGCGCGATCGAGGCGAGCACCAGCGCCGTGCGCAGATTGCTCGGACGGCTTGCAGAGGGCTTCACGTTCACGTTACTTCACAACCGGCGGGGTCTCGAAGGTGTGGAATGGCGCGGGCGAGGGCACCGTCCATTCAAGCCCTTCTGCGGCGCCCCAGGGATTGTCAGCGGCTTTTTCCCCACCCCGGATGCACTTGATGATCACCCACAGGAAGATAAGCTGCGACAAGCCGAACCAAAATGCCCCGATCGTGACAATGGCGTTGAAATCGGCGAACTGCATGGGGTAGTCGGCGTAACGACGCGGCATGCCGGCCAAGCCCAGGAAGTGCATCGGGAAGAACGTAACGTTGAACGAGATCAGCGACATCCAGAAGTGCCACTTACCCAGCTTCTCGTCATACATGTGGCCCGTCCACTTGGGTAGCCAATAGTAGGTGCCTGCAAACAGCGCATACAGCGATCCCGCCACCAGCACGTAGTGGAAGTGCGCCACCACGTAGTAGGTGTCATGGAGCGCGATATCCAACGGCGCAACCGACAGGATAATGCCGGTGAGGCCACCCATCGTGAACACGAAGATGAAGCCGATCGCGAACAGCATCGGCGTCTCAAAGGTCATGGACCCGCGCCACATCGTGGCCACCCAGTTGAAGATCTTCACGCCCGTGGGCACCGCGATCAGCATCGTGGCGTACATAAAGAACAACTGGCCAGTGACCGGCATGCCGGTGGTGAACATGTGGTGCGCCCACACGATGAACGACAGGATCGCGATGGATGCCGTGGCGTACACCATAGAGCTGTAGCCAAACAGACGCTTGCGGGCGAAGGTGGGAATGATCTCTGACACGATGCCGAAGGCCGGCAGGATCATGATGTAAACCTCGGGGTGCCCGAAGAACCAGAAAATATGCTGGAACATCACCGGGTCACCGCCGCCGGCCGCGTTAAAAAACGAGGTGCCGAAATGACGATCGGTGAGCAGCATGGTGATCGCACCCGCCAGAACCGGCATCACGGCGATCAGCAGATACGCGGTGATCAGCCAGGTCCAGACAAAAAGCGGCATCTTCATGAGCGTCATGCCGGGCGCGCGCATGTTCAGGATGGTGGTGACGATGTTGATCGACCCCATGATCGAGCTGGCACCCAGGATGTGCAGCGCGAAAATGCCCAGATCCATGCCAGGGCCCATCTGTACCGACAGCGGTGCGTAGATGGTCCAGCCTGCCGCAGTGGCGCCACCGGGCACGAAATACGACACCACCAGCAGCAGCGCCGCAGGGGGCAGCAGCCAGAAGCTGAAGTTGTTCATTCGCGCAAACGCCATGTCGGAGGCGCCGATCATGAGCGGGATCTGCCAGTTCGCGAAGCCCACGAAGGCGGGCATGATCGCCCCGAACACCATGATCAGTCCGTGCATCGTGGTGAGCTGGTTGAAAAACTCGGGGCTGACGATCTGCAGCCCCGGCTGGAACAGCTCGGTGCGAAGCAACAATGCGTTCAGACCGCCCACGATCAGCATCGCGAACGAGAACCACAGGTACAGAGTACCGATGTCCTTGTGGTTGGTCGCATAGACCCACCGCCGCCACCCGGTGGGGTGATCGTGTGTGTGGTCATGGGCGTGGTCATCATGGTGACCGATCACTGCGCTCATCGTCTGACTCCTGCTTGAATCCTTGATCGTTACGGGTGGCAGTCAATCCGTGCGGACTTACTTGCGGGCGTCTTTCACCGCCAGCGGCTGCACCAGATTGTCTTCAGCCTTGTTGCCCCAGGCATTTCGCGAGTACGTGATCACTGCGGCAAGCTCGGTGTCCGATAGACCCTTGAACGACGCCATGGCGGTTCCGGGCTTGCCGTTCAGCATGATGGCAATATGGTCATCACGCTTGCCGAGCACCAGCTTCGAGCTCTCGAGTGCCGGGAAAGCACCGGCCACGCCCTTGCCATTGGCCTGGTGACAGGCCACGCAGTTGGCTGCATAGACTTTTTCACCGCGAGCCGACAGATCGGCGAGCGCCCACTCTTTGTTCGGATCGTCGGCGCGCGCGAGCATTTCTTTTTTCTTCTCTTCGACCCACTTCCTGTAGTCGGCTTCGCTCTTGGCCTCGACGACGATGGGCATGAATGCGTGATCCTTGCCGCAGAGCTCGGTACAGGCGCCGCGGTACACACCCGGTTTGTCGGCCCGGAACCAGTTGTCGCGCACAAACCCGGGAATTGCGTCCTGCTTGATGCCGAGCCGGGGCACGTAGTAGGAGTGAATTACGTCGTTTGCGGTGATGATCAGACGGACTTTTTTATCGGCAGGCACCACTAGCGGGTTGTCAACCTCCATGAGATAAGTGGGGTTGGCTTCGCGTTTGGCCTTGGCGTCGGGGTATGCGCGGTCGTCGATCTGCTCGCGCGGCGTGGCCAGATTGGACAGGAAGGCGATGCCCTCACCCTCACCCTTGAGGTAATCGTAGCCCCACTTCCACTGGTAGCCGGTCACCTTGATGGTGATGTCCGGGTTGGATGTGTCTTTCTGCGCGATGACTTCGCCTGTGGACGCAATCCCCAGTCCCACCACGATGATGAAAGGCACCACCGTCCAGACAATTTCAACCGTGGTGCTTTCATGGAACTCAGCGGGCTTGGCGCCGCGCGACTTCCGGTGCGCCCACATGGAATAAAACATGACCGCGAAGACGCCGATGAAGATCAGCACGCAGACCCACATCAACATTTCGTGAAGCCAGATTTGGCCGCGCGCAATGGAGCTAGCCGGTTCGGGGAGATTCCACTGGTTGACCTGCGGGCCCCCCGGCATGTCTTTGACTGCCCAGGCCATCGACGCCAAGCCGCCCAAGAGCGCCGCAACCCCTGCGCTCATCACGCCTTTCCTGAATGTTTCAAACATTGTTCTCTTCCAAGCTCGAGACACAGAAATCTTTCAGCCGTCTACCCCTGCGACAGCGCGCCACGCAGTTCCTGAACCAGCGCCGGCTTGCGATGGTCGGGAACGAACCTGCCCACTGCGATCTTTTGTCGCCCTGCCACGAGCACGATCGGTTCACGCGACCGCCCCCGGTAATCCACGCGCACCCAGGACGGGCTCACTTCTTCGACGCGCAGACTTGCGCCGTGGCTCGCCTCAACTCGCAGCCGTCCGGGACTGGCTTCGATCCGCTCGTAGTCCCCCGCATGGCGCGCGTAGCAGAAGAAGGCCGCACCCAGGACGCTTACCTCGATCAGCGCAAACGGCGCCACCATCCACGCACCAAACGCTGCAAAGGCTGCCGCTATCCCCAGGGTCACCGCTGAGAGCGATATGAACCAGATCGCCAGTTGAGCAGGCGTGAGTACGCAGTTGCGACGCAGCGTCCAGAAATGCTGCTGACTCCGGACCTGATACTGCCACTCATACTGCATGACTTTTGAGTCTTATTTGGATCGAACACACCGGTGCAGCGCGGATTATACGGGCTCGTACAGAGGGGCAGCAAATTTACCGGACAGCCAGCGTTCCTTAAGCGCCACCACGTCGCACCACCCGGATCGGCGCCAGACCGTCGGCAAGCCGCCGATCCGGAGGGCACCAGGCGTGCCCGTAAATCAATTCAACGCTGATCGAGATCAAGCCATCCGGGCCCCGAAGCGTGTCGATGGCGCTCAGCCAGTCACGTTGGTGACGCGGCGTAAGCAGCCCCCTGAAACGATCGGCGAGGGCGTTGCCGCCCCAGTGCCGGACGTCAGTGAGCAGCGTCTGGGCCGATCGCCAGGTGATGGTGAGCCGCTCGGTATCCACCACCGGCTCGGCAAAGCCCTGGGATACCAGCGCATCGCCAAGGTCATGCATGTCCGGAAACGGCTGGATGCGGGCACCCAGCTTTCGCAACTCGACGAGGGTGTCGACGCCAAAACACGCAAACGCCAGCACTCCACCGGGCTTGAGCACGCGCCGCCACTCAGCCATCTGCAGGTCGGGGCGCGGGCAGGCATGTAGCGCGAGCACCGACAGCGCGAGTTCAATCGACCCGGTGCCCAGGGGCAGCTGCCCGCGCGCGGCCGCTGCGATCATCGCAACCGGCTGCTCGCGAATCAGGCGCAACCGCGACAGCAGACCGCTGCGGGCCGGGGCGATCCGGGCAGCGGTGGCAGCAAGCGCGGGCGGGTCATCGTCGATCGCAATCAGATGGGCTTCTGGGAAACGCTGCCTGAGCGCAAGCATGCCAGCGGTGGCACTGACATCGGTGACCAGGATTCGCTGCGGCGCAAGGCGTACCGGGTCAAGACGCTCAAGCAGGCCGCGTTCAACCGCCTGCTGTAGAAAATGAGGCGCTGCTGCGCGCGCACGGCGGCGCGTCTGCAGACGGATGGCCAACGGATCTAAGCCGGCAGTGGCATTCATGGCGGCGAAAGTATAGGCCCGCGTGCATCAATGACGGGATGATCAACATCGCTCGCCAAATGGGCAGGCGCTGGCGCTGTGCAATTGCCGGCGTCGCTCTGCAAACCACTGACCTGCTGCTCGCGCGCGCCTGCTGCGGCTGCTCGCAGGCTTTCGCACCGGGGCAAGCCCCCGAAGGCTGGTGCTCGCCCTGCCTTCGCGCCATCACCTGCGAAAGGCCGCGCTGCCAACGTTGCGGCCTTCCATCCCACCACACGCCCTGCCCGACCTGCCAGGCCACGCCCCCACCGTTTGAACATACCGTGGTGCTGGGCGCCTACCAGCCACCCCTTGACCGCGTCATCCGTGCCTTCAAATTCGGCCGCCAGCCGGCGCTGGGGCGCGCGCTGGCGGCAGCGCTCGCGCCCAGCGTCACACAGGCGCTGGCGCAGCGGCCACCAACGCGGCTTCCTCCCATCGTGGTGGCGATTCCGCTTGCCAATGAGCGGCTCGCCGAGCGCGGCTACAACCAGTCATTGCTCATCGCGCGCGCGCTTGCCGCACGGTGCGGTCTCGGGTTGTCGGCGGGCGCGCTGCGCCGAACGCGGGCCGGGCAGCCTCAGTCAAGTCTGTCGCGCAGCGCACGCCAGCCCAACATTGCACACGCCTTCGTCGCAGCGCATCCACTCAATCAGCCGGTTCTGCTGATCGACGATGTCATGACGACCGGTGCTACCCTTGTTGCTGCGTCCCGTGCGCTTCTTGAGGCGGGCGCGCCTTCAGTTACCTGCGCGGTCATTGCCCGCACCCCTGCGCCCGATCTCACGCCATTGCCCGATGTTTCACGTCGTCCTGGTTCACCCTGAAATCCCGCCCAACACCGGCAACGTCATCCGGTTGTGCGCCAACACCGGCGCCACCTTGCATCTGGTGAAGCCGCTTGGGTTTCCGCTCGATTCTTCGCGCATGAAGCGCGCCGGACTCGACTACCATGAGTTCGCCAGCATGCGGGTGCATGACAGCTGGCGCGCGTTGATCGATTGCGAGCAACCAAAGCGCGCATTCGCGCTCACCACGCGCGGTGCGCGCGCGCCGCACGAGATTGCATTCGAGCCGGGCGATTATCTGGTGTTCGGCTCAGAAACCGCCGGCCTGCCACCACCGGTTCTGGCCGAGTTTTCTGCTGAACACCGGCTGCGACTGCCGATGCGGCCCGACAACCGCAGCCTCAATCTGTCAAATGCGGTTGCCGTGACCGTGTATGAAGCCTGGCGCCAGCACGGCTTTGCCGGCGCACGCTAGCAGGCGGCCCGCACAGCGCCGTCACGCGCGCTCGGGACGAAGCCGGTTCAGCAGCCGCTCCAGATCACCGTCGTGAAGCAAGGATGTCATATCCTGAGGCGCGACAAAGCCCGCCTGCACGAACCCCTCGCACATGGCCAGCAGCCGGTCGAAGTATCCATGGGCGTTCAGCAGGACAATTGGCTTGTCAATGAACCGCACCTGCCTGAGCGTCAACACCTCGAACAGCTCGTCCAGTGTTCCCAACCCACCGGGCAGCGTCAGAAACGCGTCAGACAGCGCGATCATTCGGGTTTTGCGCACGGCCATGTCGGGCACCACCTCGAGCCGCGTCAGCGATCGGTGACCCTGCTCCCGAACCAGCATGCCTTCGGGGATCACACCGATCACCTCGCCGCCCGCTGCCAGCGCCGCGTCGGCCGCAATGCCCATGAGGCCGACCCGGCCGCCGCCGTACACCATTTGCCAGCCGCGTTCTGCGATGGCTCTGCCCGCCGCACGCGCGAGCTCTGCATAAATCGGATCGAGGCCCGGTTTTGCGCCACAGAATACGCAGACCGAAAACCGGTTAGCGCTTTCGCTCATGGTCGTTGCTCCTTACGAACCGCCGCCTGGCGCTTCAGATTCCTTCTCGACGCGGCTCTCGCGACAGAAGCGCCAGCACCGCATCGGTTGCGCGGGTATGCCCTTCAAGCACCGCGCAGACGGCCTGCAGAATCGGCATGTCGACCGCAAGCCGCGCGGCCAGATTGCGAGCAACCGGTGCTGTGCTGACGCCTTCGGCCACATGCCCCAGCCCACTGATGATCTGCGCGAGCGGCTCGCCTCGTGCAAGCGCGAGACCCACGCGGCGATTGCGCGACAGGCCGCCGGTGCAGGTGAGCACCAGATCGCCCAACCCGGTCAGGCCCATGAACGTTTCAGCGCGCGCACCGAGCGCCACGCCCAGCCGCGTCATTTCGGCGAGCCCACGGGTAATCAGGGCCGCACGCGCGTTCATGCCCAGTTCAAGCCCGTCGGCGATACCGGCGGCAATGGCCATCACATTCTTGAGCGCACCGCCAAGCTCTACGCCGATCACGTCATCGGTCGCGTAGATTCGGGCCGCGCCATGGTGCAAGGCTGCCACCACCTGTTCACCCAAGCGCGCGCCACCACCCGCCACCGTAAGCGCCACCGGCAGTCCGGCCGCCACCTCCTGCGCAAAGCTCGGCCCCGCCAGCACCGCGCCAGCGACTTGGCCCAGCCGGCTGGCTGCCAACTGATGCGGCAGTTGCAGCGTTGAAGGCTCAAGGCCTTTACAAAGCCACACGAGCGCCGCACAGGTGGCGGGCAGACTGGTCACGAGCGCATCAAGGGTCGGAGCAAGTCCGGCAACCGGCGTGGCGATGATTGCCAACGACGGCTGGTCGGACAGCCACTGGCATGCAGCGTGAAGATCGCTCGCAACCTCAAGTCCCGGCTCGAACACGACGCCGGGAAGGTAGCGTTGGTTCGCGCGCTCGCGACGCATGTCGGCCGCCTGCGCTGCATCGCGCGCCCACAACAGCACCGCGTGGCGTCGTGCTGCGTGCTGGGCAAGCGCCGTGCCCCAGGCACCGGCGCCAAAGATTGCAATTTTCACTGCCTACCGCGCTTCCGGTACCAACACCCTGCTCGCACGAAGCGGCCGGCGACTTAGACCCGACCGGGCACGATGAGCCCTGAGGCTGATGCGCCCGCCTGCTGCTGCTCCACCCGCTGCTGGTGAATGGCACCGAAGTCGAGATCGGCCAGGTGAATCGGCGGGAAGCTGGTGCGCTGAATAGCGTCGGCCACGTTGGCGCGCAGGTAGGGAAACACGATGTTCGCGCACACCACGTTGAGCAGGACGCCCATCTGATCGGCCGGGACATTGCGGATCTCGAAAATGCCGGCCTGCGTTGTTTCGATCAGGAATGCCACCTTGTCGCCGACGCGGGTGGTCAGGGTGACCGTGACTGCGGTTTCAAAGATGCCTTCAACGATCTGCAGGGTACCGACATCGACGGCCACTTCCACCGACGGCTGCTGAGACTCAAGAAAAATCGCGGGTGCATTGGGCATTTCAAGCGACATGCCCTTCAGGTAAACGCGTTGAATTGAAAATGCCGGAGCCTGTTCCTGTCCGCTCATCGGGAAATCCTGGTGGGTGACGGCATCAGGCCGTCGGGGTTGGAAAGAAGGGCTCCTCTGGCGGCCAGCCCACAGCTGCGCTTGGGCTCAGCTGGCTGCCAGCAGGGGCGTCAGTTCGCCGGCGCGGTCGACCGCGTAGAGATCGTCGCAACCACCGATGTGGCGGTCGCCAATAAAGATCTGCGGCACGGTTCTGCGACCGGTACGCGCGATCATTTCGTCTTTGCGCTCGGGCTCAAGATCGATTCGGATTTTTTCGATGTCGGCAACGCCGCGCTGACGCAGCAGCTGCTCGGCGCGCACGCAATACGGGCAGACCGCTGTCGTGTACATCTGGATTCGCGCAGCCATGGCAGTTGGGCCTTTCTGAGGTCGGTTTTTGATTCAGTTCTTGACGACGGGCAGACCGGCCTGGCGCCAGGCATTCAGACCGCCGTCGAGGTTGAAGACTTCCTGCCGACCCGACTTCCGAAGCGCAGCCGCACCCTTGGCAGAGGTCATGCCCGTGTTGCAGCACACGATGACCGGCCGACCCGCAGCGAGTTCGCCCGAGCGCTGATCGAGTTCGGCCAGAGGGATGTTGCGGGCATTGGGCAGATGACCCGCCTCGAATTCGCCCGAGGCCCGTACATCGAGCACGATGGCCTGGGTGTCATTGATCATTCTGGTGGCGCCCAGCGTGTCAAGCGATGCGCCCGCTGTGCGTTTCATGACCATGGGCCACAGCAGCATGGCGCCTGATGCAAACGCAATCGCAATCAGGATGATGTTTTCGGTAAAGAAAGCCAAGTTGGTATCCAGAGAACAACTAAACCGGAAATTATAAGATAGCGGCTGCTCCGTCTGACCCAGACCCCTTCGAGCCACCATGAAATCCCAGATCGTCATGCTTCGCCACGGCGAAAGCCAATGGAACCTTGAGAACCGATTCACGGGCTGGACCGACGTCGACCTTACCCCCCACGGCCTCACCGAAGCCCGCCGGGCCGGCGAACTGCTCAAAGCCGAGGGTTACGACTTCGACATCGCCTACACCTCGGTGCTCAAGCGCGCCATCCGAACGCTGCACACGGTGCTCGACGAAATGGACCGGCTGTGGCTGCCGGTGCTCAAGACCTGGCGCCTCAACGAGCGCCACTATGGCGCGCTGCAGGGGCTGAACAAGGCCGAAACCGCAGCGAAATTCGGCGATGCCCAGGTGCTGATCTGGCGGCGCGCCTACGCGATCGCGCCCGATCCCCTGCCGGCGGGCGATCCGCGCGGCGCCGAGCTGGACCCGCGTTACCGGACGCTGCCAGCGGCCGAGATTCCGCGCACTGAATGCCTGAAAGACACGGTGGCGCGCGTTGCGCCGTTCTGGGAACAGACGATTGCGCCTGCGCTTCGATCGGGGCGGCGGCCCATCATCGCGGCGCACGGCAACTCGCTCCGGGCCCTCATCAAGTACCTCGAAAACGTGCCGGATGACGATATCGTCAACCTAAATATTCCGACCGCCCGTCCGATGGTCTACGAATTTGATTCGTCACTCAAACCAATCGGGCGCCGCTACCTGGGCGATGCCGCCGACATCGAAGCGGCCATGGCAGCGGTCGCCGCACAGGGGCGAGCAAAACCGGCCTGATCGAACGTCAGGGCGGTGGTAACTCGCAACAAACGGCCAGACGGCGCGTGCGCGCAACAAATTCGTGCGCGCGAAGAGCCCTGAGGCTGGGCTGGGCAAGGATGCGGGGTTTATACTCAGTGGCTCGTTAAGTCAGAGCCTCTGCTCGTCCTCTCAGATTGCGGTTCAGCGCCGCGCGCCCCATGAAGTTCAAACTTAAGTCAGTCGGTCTGGTTCTCGCAGGTGCTTTTGCCGGCATCCTGGTAAGCGTTGGCCTGTCGGCCGTTGCCCAGCGCAGCCAGCGCGCGGTGCTGCCGTTGGAAGAGCTGCGCCAGTTTTCCGATGTGTTTGGCGCCATCAAGGCGAACTACGTCGAGCCGGTCGAAGACAAAAAGCTGATCACCGAGGCGATCAGCGGCATGATCTCCGGGCTCGACCCGCACTCGGCTTACCTCGATGCCGATGCGTTTCGCGAGCTGCAGGTCGGCACCCAGGGCGAGTTTGGCGGCCTGGGAATCGAGGTCGGCACTGAAGACGGCTTCATCAAGGTGATCTCGCCCATCGAAGACACGCCTGCGGCGCGGGCTGGCGTCAAAGCGGGCGATCTCATCATTCGAATCGACGACAAGTCCACCAAGGGCCTGCCGCTCAACGACGCGGTCAAGCTGATGCGGGGCAAGCCCAAAACCCCGATCACGCTTACCCTGTCCAGGAAGGGCGAAGCGCGCCCCATCGTGGTCACCATTGTTCGTGACGTGATCCGGGTGCAGTCGGTTCGCTCCCGAGTGATCGAGCCGGGTATCGGCTATGTCCGCATCTCTCAGTTCCAGGAGCACACCGTTGAAGCGCTGGTGCGGCATCTGGAAACCCTCGATCGTCAGGGCGCCATCGGCAAGGGCCTGGTGCTTGACCTTCGCAATGACCCGGGCGGTCTGCTGCACGGCGCGGTGGGCGTCTCGGCTGCGTTCCTGCCGTCCAAGGTCACGGTGGTCACCACCGAGGGTCGCAATGAAGACGCGCGGCGCAAGTACAGCGCCATTCCCGAAGACTATCTGCGCGGCAGCCGTGAAGACTTTGTTGCGCGTGTGCCGGCAGCCGCCAAAAATGTCCCGATGGTGGTGCTGGTCAACGGCGGCTCGGCGTCAGCCTCGGAAATCGTGGCGGGCGCACTGCAAGACTACAAACGCGCCGCGGTGCTGGGCACGCAAACCTTCGGCAAAGGCTCGGTGCAGTCAATTCTGCCGCTTTCGAACTCAACCGCCATCAAGCTCACCACCGCGCGGTATTACACGCCCAACGGCCGGTCAATTCAGGCGCGTGGCATTGAACCTGACTTCATCGTCGAAGAAACGCCCGATGGTGATCCCGCCAGTTTCCGTGTGCGCGAGGCCGATCTGAACCGGCACCTGTCAAATTCGCGTGAGCAGGAGCGTCCGTCAGGCGCCCCGCGTCCCACGACCGATGCCGACCGTCCACGCGAGCGCAAGCCCATTGAATTCGGCTCCGCCGACGACTACCAGCTGCAGCAGGCCTTGAATCATCTGAAGGGTCAGCCCGTCGCCATCGCCAAGCCGCGAACAGGCGATTCCGCCGCGGCCCAACCGACGGGTGGCGCAGGTGGCGCCAGCCGCTAAGCGGGCCCTGCTTCGTTCATGGATGACCGGCAGCTGCTTCGCTACGGCCGGCACATCCTGCTCGATGACATCGGTATCGAAGGCCAGGAGCGACTGCTCGGCGCAACAGCGCTGATCGTAGGTGCGGGTGGGCTGGGGTCACCCGCGGCCATGTATCTGGCTGCTGCTGGCGTAGGCACCCTTCTGATCGCAGACGGCGACACCGTGGACGCCAGCAATCTGCAGCGGCAGATCCTGCACCGCGAACACTCCATCGGGCTTGCCAAGGTCGAATCAGCCGCGCGCACGCTGGCGGAACTCAATCCCGATACTCGGATCGAGCGCATCGCCGAACGGCTGAGCGGCGATGCACTTACGCAGGCGGTGGCCCGCAGCCAGGTGGTCCTTGACTGCAGCGACAACTTCGTCACCCGCCACGCCGTCAATCGCGCCTGTTTTGCGGCCGGTGTACCACTGGTTTCAGGCGCGGCAATACGGTTTGACGGCCAGTTGTCGGTGTTCGATCCGCGGGCGCACGACTCGCCCTGCTATCACTGCGTGTTCCCGCAGACGGAAAGTCTCGAAGAGGTTCGTTGCGCGGTCATGGGCGTTTTTGCGCCGCTTACCGGAATCGTCGGCACGATGCAGGCAGCCGAGGCGCTGAAGGTCCTGGGCGGTTTCGGTCGGCCGGCCATCGGTCGCCTGCTGCTGATTGATTCGCGCTCGCTGCAGATCGACAGCGTGACGCTCGCGCGCGACCCCCACTGCCCGGTCTGCGCCGCACGCTAGCGCGCTCGCGCGAGCGCGCGCACACGCCCCATCAGCGCACTGCCTTGCCTGAAAGGCAGTGCAGCCGCCACCAGCGACACGCCTGAGACCACCGCCACGGGCCAGTAGGCATTGGTCAGGTCATGCAGCAGCCCTCCCGCCCAGGCGCCCAGCGCGGCACCGAGCGCCATCAGCCCAAAGATTGTGCCGTAGATGGTTGCAACCCCGGGCCCGGCGAATAGTCGACTGGAAAGCGCCGAGACAATGGGCCCTCGCGCCCCCTGGGCCACGCCAAAGCAGGCGACATACACTGCCAGCCCCAGCAGCGAACCGGTCAAGGCAACCGCGATCAGTCCGCAGAGCCCGCAGGCGGTCGACAGGAAAGACAGCAGCGCGGTTCGTTGATGGCCGATGCGGTCACTCGACCAGCCGGAGCCGATGATCCCGATGGTCGACAGCAGTCCGGCAAGCCCATAGGCCGACGCAGCCACCAGCGGCGCAAACCCGCCCTCGATCAGCATTGCCACCACCTGCGGTGTGACCAGATAGGAGGCGAGCGCAGTAAAGAAAAATACCTGGCTCAGGCGCCAGTAGGCGGGGTCGCGCCATGCTGCGCGAAGCGCCGCGCGTGCCGGGTCGGATTGAGAGGCGGGCGGCGAGACGGTGGTGGCCCTGGGTGCCGCCGAGTCCACCAGGGGTTCCTGGGGCGGGCGGGACAGCGTTGCCCAGGGCAGAAACGCGCAGACCGGCACCAGGACGAGCGCACCCGCACCCAGCGAAAGCCAGGCAGCACGCCAACCTATCGTGTCAATCATCGCCTGCGAGAGCGGCACCATGACCAGCACCCCGCAACCCGATCCGGCATAAGCGATGGCGATCGCAGTGGAGAGTCGGGCCCGATACCAGCGTCCGATCAGTGAGGCAGCGCACACCATG